>CAMYJM010000114.1 GCA_947258635.1 uncultured Acidimicrobiaceae bacterium | reverse complement strand
CTGGAAGGGACCGGTGTACGCCGATCCCGATCTCACGCTGCCACGCCGGTCGCCTCGATCGGCGCTGCTGAGCCCGTTCGATCCCGTGGTGTGGGCCCGGGAGCGGGCCGAGCGCTTGTTCGGCTTTCACTACCGGATCGAGATCTACGTGCCCGAACCGAAACGCGTGTACGGCTATTACGTGCTGCCTTACCTCCTCGACGGCGAGCTGGTGGCCCGGGTCGATCTCAAGACCGACCGCCGGTCGGGCGTGCTGCGCGTCCCCGGGGCCTATGCCGAAGACGGCCGGGACCGGACACGAATCGGCCGCGCTCTGCGGCGAGATCTCGAGGCCCTGGCCGGGTGGTTGGGGATGTCCGCGATAGCGGGGCCGGGCAAAGGCGATCTCACGCTGTAGTGGCGCCGCTTCCGGGCCGGCCGGCGCCGGAGCCGAGCCCGACCATGGTGACGGTATCGTGATGTCAATCGAGAGCTACGGAGGCACAACGATGGTCGACTTCACGAATCGGGTGGCAATCGTCACCGGGGCCGGTGGGGGCCTGGGGAGGGCCCATGCTCATTTGCTGGCCTCCCTGGGGGCCGCCGTAGTCGTCAACGATCTGGGGGGCACGGTTCACGGTGAAGGGGCATCGGAGAGTGCCGCCGATGTCGTGGCATCCGAGATCTTCGCCGCCGGAGGCATCGCGGTGGCCGACTACAACTCGGTTGCCGCTCCCGAGTCGGCGCAAGCGATTGTCGACCACGCCATCGCCGAGTTCGGGACCGTCGATGTGCTCATCAACAACGCCGGCATCCTGCGCGACCGCACCCTCGCCAACCTGACGGTCGAAGAGCTCCGGGCCGTGCTCGACGTCCATCTGCGGGGGGCTTTCTACGTCTCGCAGCCCGCCTTCAACCACATGAAGGAGCGCGGTTACGGCCGCATCATCATGACTTCGAGCGCTTCCGGGATCATGGGCAACTTCGGTCAGACCAACTATGCGGCCGCCAAGATGGGCCTCATCGGGTTGATGAACGTCCTCGCCCTCGAAGGAGCCAACTACGGCATCAAAGTGAATGCCATCGCACCGATTGCGGCAACTCGCATGACCGAAGGGCTGTTGGGCGAGGTGTACGAGCACTTCCGGCCTGAGCTGGTGTCTCCGGCGGTTGCGTATCTCGCATCCGAAGGTTGTGAGCTGACCGCGGAGCTGTGGTCGGTGGGTGGTGGATCCGTGAGTCGGATATTCGTGGCATTGGCCGATGGCTACTTCAAGCACCCCCGGAAGGGTGCGATCAAGGTCGAGGACATCATCGCCAATCTCGATGAGATCAGGTCTGAGGACGGGTACATCGTCCCCTTCTCGTCCCAGGACGAGTTCGCCAAGCTGGGACCAAAGCTGCTCGACGAATGACGCCACCGGATCCGTCGGCATCGAAGGAAGAGTGGCGCAGCTGGGCGCAACTGCGTCGCCGGGACGTCGACTGGGATGCGGCCTCAACCGCCATCACCACCGTGCTTCAGGACTGGGAACCGCTGCGCCACGCCACGACTGCACTCCTGTTCCTACCGATGGCCGGTGAGGTGAATCTGCAGCCTCTCATGGAGTCGGAGCTGACGTGTCGCTGGCTCACCACTCGTACTCCGGCGCTCGGCGAGTCACTGACGGTCCATGAGCTGGGCGGCCCCCTCGAGGTGCACCCCTTCGGGTTCTTGCAGCCGCACAGCTCGGCGCCGGAGGTGCCCCCCCGAGACGTCGACGTCCTGCTCGTCCCGGGTCTCACGTTCGACCTGTGGGGCAACCGAATGGGTCGGGGCGCCGGCTACTACGACCGCCTACTCGGCAGGGCTCGGCCTGGGGCGCCGCTCGTAGGGGTTGTGCCCGTGGAGCTGGTGGTCGACCGGCTGCCGGCGGAACGCCACGATGTCGCCATGACCCACCTGGCGACCGAAGAGGCGGTCATCGCAACCGCAGCCGGGTAGCGTTCCGGGCATGGACGACTATCCGGCCGCCACGCAACGTTTCCTCGAACAAGTCGGCGAGACCGGGGTGCCGATCGAGCCGGTCGTGTTCCCCGCCGATACCAAGACGTCGCAACAGGCGGCCGCCGCCCTCGGTTGCCACGTTTCGCAGATCACGAAATCCCTGGTATTCATGGCCGACGAAGCGCCACTCATGGTCTTGATGGCCGGTGATCGCAGGGTGGATGTTGCCGCCGTGGCCGCAATCGTTGGGGCGCAGCGGGTCAGGCGAGCCGGACTCGATGAGGTGAGGGAGAGTACCGGCTTCGTCGCCGGAGGAACACCACCCTTCGGGCATGTAAAGGACATGAAGGTTCTTGCCGATCGTTCCATAACCGACAACGATGTCGTTTGGGTCGCCGCCGGTTCACCGAAGACGGTCTTCGCGATCGGCGTGCACGACCTCATGCGGCTCTCCCGAGCCGTCTGGGTCGACGTAGCAGAAGAGGTAAGAGCCGATGGGTAACTGGCAGGACGCAACTGCACTGGTGATCATTGATGTCCAGATGGGATTCAATGACACGGGGTACTGGGGCGAGCGCAACAACCCCAACTGTGAATTGAATATCGGCGATCTGCTCGAAGCATGGCGCAAGCAGAGTTGGCCGATTGTGTTCGTGAAACACAACTCTCTCGACGACCGCTCCCCCTTGAACAAGAGCCATCCGGGTAATGCCTTCAAGCCGGTCATCGACGGTCGTCCTGACCTGCTCGTCGAGAAGTCGACCCACTCGGCGTTCTTTGGCACGCCCGACCTCCACAGCTGGCTGCAGAACGAGGGCATCACCAGCATCGCGATCTGCGGCATACAGACGAACATGTGCTGCGAATCGACGGCGCGGATGGCATCCGACCTCGGCTATGACGTCTTGTTCATCATCGACGCCACGCACACCTTCGATATCACGCCTCCGGACGGCCAGGGGATTCGGGCTCGAGACGTCGCCCGTACCTCAGCGCTCCAGTTGGACGGCAAGTTCGCCCAGGTGGTGCACACCAAGGGTCTGATCGGCTAGCAAACGGGCTTCGAGGAGCCTGTCAGCCGTCGACGACGACCAGCGCCGTCGTGTCGACGCGTACCGTCGCTCTCCCCAGGGCAACGCCATCGGGGGCGGCGGCGAGGATCTGCACGCCGTCGAGGTCCACCACCGCTGTCACGCTTCCATCCTCGAAACGGCGGCCGTGGACCTCCACGGGCACCGCGCCGCCGGCGGCGATCACGACCGACCCCGGCGGGACCGCTAGGTGATATACCCCATCGGCCAACTCCACGGGCGTGGCCACTCCGCCGACCACCGCCCGACCCCCACGAACCGCAACATCGCGCAACACCGGAAACCCGAGCAACGTTGCCACGGCCACGTGCTTCGGGTTCGTCCATAGATCGCTCGGCGTGCCCTCGGCCACCTTGTGGCCGGAGTCGAGGACCACGACTTCATCGGCGATGGCGAACGCCTCGTTGTGATCGTGTGTCACGTAGAGCGCAGTCACCCCGAGCTCACTGAAGATGCGCTGCATGTCGGCCAGCAACTGATCGCGGCGGGCGCGATCGAGGGCGCCGAGCGGTTCGTCGAGCAGGACGAGTTGCGGCTGCGGCGCCAGCGTGCGGGCGAGAGCCACTCGCTGCTGTTCACCGCCGGAGAGCTCGGAAACGCCGCGCCCCGTGTATCCGGCCAGGCCCACCAGGGCGAGCATCCGATCGACCGTCGCCCGGCGCTCGGCGGCATCGCGACCTTGCATCCGCAACCCGAATGCGACGTTGTCACCTACCGACAGATGCGGGAAGAGGGCGTAGTCCTGGAACATGAGGCCAAAGCGGCGTACGTGGGCCGGGTCCGAGGTGATGGTGCGGTCTTCCCAGGAAACCGATCCGCGATCCGGCATCACCAGCCCGGCGATGACGCGCAGGAGCGTCGTCTTCCCCGAGCCCGACTCTCCCATGACGGCGACCACGTCGCCGGCGGGTACTTTGAAGCTGACGTCATCGAGGGCGCGCATGCTGCCATAGGTGACCCGGATCGATTCGCACTGCAACATCAGAACTCCTGGGCCGTCCCGCCGCGCCACCGCTCAACCACCAGGATCCCGGCTGCCGTGACAATCATGAGAAGGGTTGACGCCGCCATCGCCTGGCCAAACGTGGCCGCCCCGGGCCGGGACAGAAGCCGGTACACCGCAATGGGCAACGTTGGTACATCGGGGCGGGCGATGAAGCTCGTTGCGCCGAACTCGCCCATGGAAACGGCGAAGGCAAAGGCACCACCAACCAGAAGAGCGCGCCGCACGATCGGGAGATCGATCTCCTGCCAGACTCGACGCGGCGCCGCTCCGAGCACGGCCGCCGCCTCGCGGAGCCGGGGCTCGATGCTGCGCAAGACCGGCAGCGCGGTACGAATCACGAAGGGCACCGCGATCAGGGCGTGCGCGATCGGCAGCAACCAGAACGACGTGCGCAGATCGATCGGCCGGTCCAGCGCGAGCAGGAAACCAAACCCGAGCGTCACGGCCGACGTGCCGAGGGGGAGCATTATCAACACGTCGAGCGAATGGCCGAAGCGGGTGCCGGCGCGCAAGATCGCCCACGCCGCCAGCATCCCGACCAACAGCGCCAGCGCCATCGCCAGGAGACCGATCTTCAGGGAATTGCCGATGGCCGACGCGGCCGGCACGAACAGCGCGTTGGTCGGCTCCCGCAGCGCCGAGTAGTTGGCCCAGCCCCAGCCGCCGCTGGTGGAAAGTGAGCGGGCGACGATTGTCAGCAGCGGCGTGCCGAGCAGCAGGGCCATGGCCGCCAGGTTGACCGCAACGATCGTCCGCTGCCGCCTCCCGGTGGGTCGCGCCGCCGACGTTCTCACCGCCGCCACGTGCGACTGGACGGCTTGACGGGCTTGATAGCGAGCGTAGAACCACAGGACGCTGGTGATGCCGACGAGCTGGAGCACGGCCAGGGCGGCGGCCGCCGGCAGGTTGAGAACGGTGGTGGCCTGGCGCCAGATCTCCACTTCGATGGTGGAGTGAACCAGATCGCCCAGTATCAGCACGACGCCGAAAGAAGTGAAGCTGAACAGGAAGACTATCGAGGCGGCCGACGCCACGGCGGGACGAATCAGCGGCAGGGTCACGTGACGAAAGGTCCGCCAGCGATCGGCGCCGAGGGACGCCGCAGCCGCCCGCAGTGATGGGTCGAGACGCTCCCAAGCGGCGCTGACCGTGCGCACGACCACTGCGTAGTTGAAGAACACGTGGGCGATGAGGATGGACCAGATGGTTCGCCTCAAGTCGATACCGAGCGGTCCGTCCGGCCCCAACAGGGTGAGGAAGGCGCCCCCCACGACGACAGTCGGCATGATGAACGGGACCGTCACCGCCGCTTTGGTGAGGCTCTTTCCCCGGAAGTCATATCGTCCCAGAACGTAGGCTCCCGGCAGCGCGAGGAGCACTGTCAGCACCGTTGACGCCACGGCCTGCCACAGGGTGAACCAGGCGATCCCACGCAGCGAGGGGCGCGCCAGGACGTCGAGGACATTGGTAGCGGTGCCGGTGCTGGTGAAGCCGGTCACGAGAACCGTCAGCAGCGGGTAGACGAAGAAATAGCCGAAGAACGCGATGGGGACGGCAGCGAGCGACCACGGTAACCATCTGTTCTTGCGCTCCTTCATGAGCGCATTATCTCGGTCCACTCTTCTATCCACTGCTCGCGGCCGTTGTCGATGACATCGGGCGCCAGCGACGCCGGGGCCTCCGGGATCTGGGTGTGCTCGAGGAATTCGGGAGGGAGGGCGGCGTCTCTGATGGCCGGGAACACGAACATGTTCAACGGCATGTCCTCCTGGAACGTCGTGGTCAGCATGAAGTCGATCAAGTCCTGTGCCCACGGCTCGGCCCTGGTCCCGGCCAGCACACCGGCATACTCGATCTGGCGGAAGCATCCGGCGAGGACGACGCCGGTCGGAGCGACGTCCGGGGGCGGATCGGAGAAGATGACCCCCGCCGGGGGAGACGAAGCATACGAGACCACGAGCGGTCGGGTGCCGCTGCCACCCCCGGCGAACTCCGAGTAGTAGGCGGTGTTCCAGTCGCGGACTACCAGGACGTCGTTGTCCCGTAGGTCCGCCCAGAATTGGCGCCACGAGTACTCCGCGTCTTCGGGGAAAGCGGCAATCGTCGCCAGCAGGAAGGCGAGGCCGGGCGACGACGTCGCCGGGTTCTCTACTACCAGCTGAGCGCGATACGCCTCATCTGTCAGGTCGAGGAGGCCGGCGGGGACGGGGAGGTTGGCGGCTGCCAGTGCTGCCTTGTCATAGTTGAGGCACACATCGCCGAAGTCGATCGGAGTCACTCGCTCGTCGACCGCCAGGTCGGCGTGGAGCCGGTCGGCATCGGCGGCGCGGTAGGGGAGGAATATCCCTCCCGAGAGAGCCCGGGACAGAAAGGTGTTGTCGATGCCGTACATCACGTCGGCTACCGGGGAGTCCTTGGTGAGGATCGCCTGGCCGACCATGGTGCCGGCGTCTCCCGCCCGCAAGACCTGGACGGCGACGCCAGTCTCCACTTCGAACTGCTCGAGAATCCCGTCCGACACCGCAAACGAATCGTGGGTCAGCAGCACGATCGCGTCCGGCTTCTCGGCTGTGTCGCCGGCACCGCATGCCGAGAGCAGGACGGCGCACGCCAGGGCGATGAGAGCAATCCGTGCGACCTTCACAGCCGGCGCCCCTCGTGGACCGCGAGAACCGTCCCGGCCGTCACGCTGATCTCGGCGCTGTCGGCCACCAGCTCATTGCTGATGCCGAGGGTGGCGGCGCTGGTCAAAGTGGCGCCATCCAGCGCCCATCTGAGCCCGCTGGTTCTGATCCCTTCGGCCTCATTGCCGATCGGGATCAACGAGACCAGGTCGGCTGCGTTTCCGTGGAGCGTCACCGGGTGCTTCTCGTTGACGACGTGGATCTCCGCGGTCGGAAGCAGCCAGCTCACCCGTATCTGGGCGTACTTCTCGCCGGCGAGCAGCGCGGCGATACCGAGCAGGTGCGACACCCTTCCTCCGGCACCGCCCAAAACGACGATGGCGGCCGCACCGTTCTCACAGGCGAGGTCCATCGCCAGCTCGAGATCGGTT
Source organism: uncultured Acidimicrobiaceae bacterium (assembly GCA_947258635.1). Taxonomy (GTDB): domain Bacteria; phylum Actinomycetota; class Acidimicrobiia; order Spongiisociales; family UBA5794; genus JAHEJX01. Next base: position 222 of record CAMYJM010000114.1, on the reverse strand, counting down.
GCGTCCTTGTCGCGGGGGTACCGTTCGATGCGGGCCCCGTCGCGCTCCGCCTCCGCCAGCGCTGCGGGTGAGGCCGAGTCCATGTCGCCGATGACGACGGACACGGCCAGGCCCAGCTCGATGGCGAGGTCGACTCCCGAGTCTGCTGCGATGACTTCGGTGACGTTGGGGCCGATACGGGGGAGCGGGCCGGACCACGGGTCACCACCTGCCACGACTACT
>CAMYJM010000113.1 GCA_947258635.1 uncultured Acidimicrobiaceae bacterium | reverse complement strand
GCCCGCAGCGGTGACTCTGCACCGTCGTAGTACAGATAGCTGAGAATCCAGGAGGATCCCTATTTCAACCAGAGAACCGAGAGTCAACGACCGGATCCGCGCCAAAGAGGTGCGGCTGGTTGCTCCGGACGGTGGACAGATCGGCATCAAGTCGATTGATGAAGCCAAATGGCTGGCACAAGAGCTCGGCCTCGATCTAGTCGAGGTCGCCGCCGAGGCCCGGCCCCCGGTGGTACGCATGATGGATTACGGCAAGTTCAAGTACGAGCAGTCGGTCCGCGATCGTGCGGCTCGCAAGAAGCAGACCCGCACCGTCGTCAAGGAGGTCCAGTTCCGGCCGAAGATCGGAGACAGCGACTTCCAGGTCAAACGGCGTCGGGTGGAACGGTTCCTGGCTGAAGGAGACAAAGTCAAGTGCACTCTGCGGTTCCGAGGCCGTGAGGTCACACACCCCGAACTGGGGCGCAAGATCCTCGAACGGCTGATGGATGAGCTCGGAGAGCTCGCGGTAGTAGAGACGATGCCGAAGTTCGAGGGACGCCAGATAACGATGGTGCTCGTACCGGGCAAGCGCCCGGTCGCCACGGTTCTCGAGGAAGACGTGGGAGCCGGCGAGGATGGGAGCCCCGACACCCTGGTCGCGGCAGAAGCCGCCCCACCGGGAGAGCCGGCACCTGAAGAGACAGTAATGGAAGAAGGGGCCGCCGCCGAGCCGGTGGGGGCCGAGGACGAAGGGTCTGCGGAACCGGTTCCGGCAGACGAGGAGTAGCCGTGCCGAAGCAGAAGACACACAAAGGCGCCGCCAAGCGCTACAAGGTGACGGGCCGGGGCAAGATCACCCATAACGGGGCTTGGCGCGGGCACAACCGACACAAGAAGAACTCGCGACGCTGGAGACGCGTCGCCGGAGACAAAGCGCTGACCGGGGGCGACGCCAAACGCGCGGCACGCCTGCTGGGTCGCTAGGAGCAAACCATGGCACGAGTCAAGCGAGCAGTAGGAGCGCGCAAGAAGCGCAGCAAGGTCATGGAGCGCGCCTCGGGTTACACCGGAGCGAAGAGTCGTCGCTACCGCACCGCCCGCGAGCAGACGATGCACTCGATGCAGTACGCCTATCGCGACCGGCGGGCACGCAAAGGCGACTTCCGCCGGCTGTGGATCACGAGAATCAACGCCGCCGCCCGCCAGAACGGCACCACCTACTCGCAGTTGATCGCCGGCCTCAAGGCAGCCGAGATCGAGGTGGATCGTAAAATGCTTGCCGAGATCGCCGTGAACGACCCGGCGGCCTTCACGGCGCTCGTTGAGGTTGCAGGAGCGAGCGCGCAGTAGCTGCGATGATTGAATCGACCCGCAATCCGCGGGTGGTTCGGGCGGTGCGGCTCCATCGTGCTCGCAATCGACGGGAGACCGGCGATACCCTCCTGGAGGGGCCAAACGTTGTCGACGCCGCTCTCTCCGCCGGTCTCGTCCCGGAACTCGTGTTCACGCTCGACCGTGATGAGCTCGCCAACCGGGCCGCTCAGGCCGGCAGCGAGGTCGTGGTGGTCTCCGACTCGGTGATGAACAAGCTGGCGGGCACCGAGAACCCCCGGGGACCGGTTGCGATCGCAGCAGTCCCGGAATCCGGCCCGGTCGCGCCTGTCGACACGATCGTTCTCTGCGGAATTAGCGACCCCGGAAATGCCGGGACTCTCATCAGGTCGGCCGCCGCTTTCAGCTTTCAGGTGGTCGCCACCCCCGACACCGTCGATTTGTGGAGCCCGAAGGTGCTGCGGGCGGCTGTCGGGGCTCATTTTGCCACAGGGATCGTCACCGGAAGCTCGCCCGAGGCGGTCGCCGCCGTCGGGATCGGCCTGGTGGCTCTCGTTCCGGTGGAGGACGGAAGTGACGAACCCGAGGAGTCCGCGCGCCCGATCGGCCTGATGGTCGGCAACGAATCCCACGGGCTGTCTCCCCGGCTCTTGGCGGCCGCAAGCGCCACCCTCACGGTGCCGACCTCCGGAGCCGTGGAGAGTCTCAACGCCGCTGTTGCCGGCAGCATCGCCATGTTCGCCATCGCCCAGGGTCGCGGCTGACGGCCCCCTTTCTTGCCGTCGGCCCGCTCGATCAATACCATGAGGCTCGTGACTACGACTAGCCGCCGCGACTTCGCGTTTACCGGGCCCGACGCCCGGGCGCTGCTCGCTGCCTAGCCACAGCCGCAAACAGGAAACCGCCCGGGGCCGATCCGACGCTCCGGGCGCTGCTGCGTTATGGAGCGTTTCCGCCGTTCCGAGGAAGCGAATCATGAGCGAAGAGAACACCCAAGAACCACCAATAGACCTAGACGCCAAGCTGGACGAGATGCTGCTGGAGCTGCGACTGCCCGACGTTGCCGACCTCTCCGGTGAGCTCGAGCGGGTCGCCAACTCCGCCGAGCTGGCGGAGTTCGAGCGCCGCCACCTCGGGCCCGACTCTGCGATCGCCGGGGAGAAACGCAGGCTCGGCCAGATGGCGAATGAGCACCGCCGCGAGGCCGGGCGCCGCATCAACGAGGTCTCCCGGGAGCTGCAGGGGCGCATCTCCGTCCGACGGGCTGAAATCGAAACTCAGGAGCAGGCCGGCCGCATCGCCGCCGAAGGCATCGACGTCACCCTCGATCATCAGCGGTTTCCCGTCGGCGGGCTCCACCTGATACAACAAGTGATCGACGAGGTGAGTGACATCTTCATCGGCCTGGGCTACAAGGTCGCCGACGGCCCGGAGGCCGAGCTCGCCTGGTACAACTTCGATGCGTTGAACACGCCGACAGATCACCCGGGCCGTCTCGAGTCGGACACGATGTATCTCGACTACGGCAGGCCGGAGGACGAGATGTTGCTACGGGCGCACACGTCACCCGTTCAGGCCCGCTACATGGAACAGCACGATCCCCCCGTCTACATCGTCGTGCCGGGCAAGTGCTACCGCAACGACACGGTGGACGCCTCCCATCTTCCGGTCTTCTACCAGATAGAGGGCCTGGCGGTCGACAGCAACATCCAGTTCTCCGACCTCAAGGGAACCCTGGCTGAATTCGCCAGGCAGTTCTTCGGGCCCCGGACACGGGTGCGGCTGCGGCCGCACTATTTCCCGTTCACCGAGCCCTCGGCGGAGATGGACGCGTCGTGTCCTTCGTGCGACGGCAAGGACTCGACATGCCGATTGTGCGGCGGAACGGGATGGCTCGAGATGCTCGGATGTGGGATGGTCGACCCGAATGTCTTTGCGGCCGTCGGGTACGACCCAGCCCGGGTGACCGGGTTCGCCTTTGGCGCCGGCGTCGAGCGCCTCGCCATGGTGCGTTACGGCATCGACTCGATGCGGCACTTCATCGACAATGACTTTCGCTTTTTAGAACAGTTCCCGGGATAGACAATGCGGGTTTCACTCCAGTGGCTCAACGAATACATCGACCTCCCCACCAGGGACCCCATCGAGCTGCGGCGGGCATTCGACATGCTGGGCCATGCAGTGGAGTCGATCGAAGTGCTCGACGTCGACTGGACTTCCGTCCTCATCGGCAAAGTACTCACAGTGGAGGCCCATCCGGATGCCGACAAGGTACGGGTGACCACCGTCGACGTCGGCACGGATGAGCCGTACCAGATCATCTGTGGTGCCTGGAACTTCGACGCCGGAGCCGTGGTTCCCGTGGCCCTTCCCGGAGCCGTGCTTCCCGGTGGCTTCGAAATCGGTTCCCGCAAGATCCGCGGCGTGGAATCCAGTGGCATGATTTGCAGCGAACACGAACTCGGCCTCGGCGAGGACGCGGCCGGCATTCTCGTGCTAGATGACGGAGCCCCGGTGGGCAAGCCGTTCGAGTCGATACTCGAGCTGCCGGATGTCGTGTTCGAGCTGGAGATCACGAACAACCGGCCGGACGTCATGAGCATGGTCGGAGTCGCTCGGGAGCTGGCCGCGTGGTTCGACGTCGATTTCCGCGAGCCGGACTTCTCGCTGGAGACGGTGCCCGGAAAACCGGAGTTGACCGTCTCGATATCGGCACCCGACGGCTGCAATCGGTTCACGGCTCGTGAAGTTCGCGGCATCACCCTGGGCAAGTCACCCCTCTGGGTGAGGGAACGGCTTCGCAAAGCAGGAGTGCGTGCCATCTCGAATGCGGTCGATGTCACCAACTACGTGATGATGGAACTCGGCCATCCGCTGCACGCATTCGATCTCGACACCATCGCCGGGGGCACTCTCGACGTCCGCTGGGCGAGCGCCGGCGAGTCTCTCGAGACACTGGATGGAAGCGTGCGACACCTCACGGCCGAAGATCTCGTCATCGTCGACACGGACGGCCCGACCTCGATGGCCGCCATCATGGGCGGGGCCCGCTCTGAAGTGAACGACGCCACGGTGAACGTCTTGATGGAGGCGGCGCATTGGAACCCGCCAACGGTGATGTACTCGTCGCGGCGTCATGATCTCCAGTCGGAGGCTTCGAAGCGTTTCGAGCGCGGGGTCGATCCCAATCTCTCGCCGCGGGCAAATGATCGGGCGTGCCGGCTCCTAGCGGAGATCGGCGGCGGGGAGATAGTGGAGACTCAGATCGACATCGTGGCCAATGCTTTCTCTCCGGTGTCGGTGAATCTCGCCGAGAGCGACGTGCAACGCTTGCTGGGGGACAGGTTCGATGCTGCGATGTCGGCCGCCCTGCTGCGGCGGGTTCATCTCGGCGTTACCGCGGCGGGCGGATCGCTCGATGTGACCGTTCCCACGTACCGACCCGACATCACCCGGCCCGCCGATTTGATCGAAGAGATCGCCCGCCTGGCCGACTTCGACACGTTCGGCGAGACGCTGCCCACCGGCCCTGCCGGCGGTTTGTCCTCTGCACAAGGCCGCACCCGGACTTTTCTGGCAACACTGCGCGGCCTCGGATTGCACCAGGCAGTCAACCTGCCGTTCGTGTCGGCCGCCGAGCTCGCAGCCTTCAGCGACGTCGTGACTCAGGTCGTTACCGTGCGGAACCCGCTGCGTGACGACCAGTCCAAGCTGCGCCAGAGTCTGCTGCCCGGACTGCTGCGCAACATCCGCGAGAACCGCAATCGAGGGGCGGGCGCCGTCGGCCTGTTCGAGACCGGCCGCGTCTTCTACGCCCGGCCCTGGCAAGATGATGAGCGGGTACCGGATCAGCCCGAACGCCTTGCCGTCGCCGTTGCGGGTCCGTTCGGGGTTGCCGAGCTGGGTTCCCCGGCACGGGATGCCGATGGGGTGACCGCGCTCGCACTGCTCACCGCGGTGGCCCGCCAGATGGGGCTGAACCTCGTGCGCAATGCAGCGCAGCCTCCCGGCTACCACCCGACCAGAACGGCTTCTCTGGAGTTGGAAGGGGCGCCGATCGGATTCGCCGGCGAGCTCCATCCGGACACGGCAGCGGGCTTCGAAATCGACGTGCGCGTGGCGATCGCCGAGATCGAACTGGCGCCGATCGTCGCCACGCGGCCGCCCATCGAGATGGTGCCGATTTCCACATACCCGCATGTGGACTTCGACCTTTCCTTCGAGATTCCGCGGTCGCTGGCGGGGAGTGATCTCGTAGAAGCCACTTCCAAGGCATCGCGGCTACTCGAGAAGGTGGAGGTGTTCGACGACTTCGTGCACCCTGAATCGGGGGAGCGCTCAATCGCGATCAGCTATCGACTCCGAGCGAGCGATCGAACTCTGTCCCGGGACGAAATCGAAGCCGAGCGCACGGGGTTCGTGAATGCGGCGGCCTCGCTCGGTGCGCGACTCCGCGGAGAGTCATGAGGCGCCGGTTCGTGCCGTCTTCGCCGGCCGCAGGCGGCGAGTGACTCCGGCGCCGTGGCTATCCGATGACATCCTGGACGTAGCGGCTGCGCTGCTCGGATGGCGTTTGGTCAGTGACATCGGCGGTGAGCGGGTGGCTGCCGACCTCGTCGATGTTGAGGCCTACGCGGCCGAGACCGATCCGGCGAGCCACGCCTTTCGCGGTCGAACCCCGCGCAATGGCTCAATGTTCGGGCCGCCGGGGACTCTGTACGTATATCGCTCCTATGGGATCCACTGGTGCATGAACGTGGTGTGTGGCGAGCCGGGCGTGGCTCGCGCGGTACTGCTGCGCGGCGCCGAGATCGTCGAGGGAATCGAAACTGCCGTACGCAGACGAGGGCGGTCCGACCATCTGGCGGACGGACCCGGGAAACTGACACAGGCGTTGGGAGTCACCGACGAGATGGATGGCCACGACCTGCGGCGGGCACCCTTGCGCCTCGCCGTGTCCCCTCTCCGCTCCGGGGGCAGCCACGAGGAGAGGCCGTCCGTTCGCCGCTTTGTTCCACCGGCTCTTGCTACGGGTTCACCCAGATTCTGACGACATGATCGCTCACGGTGCCTCCCGACGGGTCCTGTTTCCAGACAAGCCCGGAGCGCCGCAGCGCATCCTCGGGAATCGACTCGGCTTCAGTGATCACGTCGTAGACCCGGCCCGCTGCCTCGAGGCGGGCCACCGCATCGGCCGCGGGGAGCCCAAGAACACCCGGGACTGCACTGCCGGGTTCAGGCCCGGCGACCTGCAGTGTCACCGGTGATCCTTCGGCAGCGGCAGAGCCGACGGCCGGCGACACCCCGAAGACGGTGCCCGGAGCGAGCGGGCTCGTCGGCACCCATTGCAGCACCGTTGCGTACCCATGGTCGGTGAGCTCACCGACGGCGGCCGTGACCGGACCTCCGATGACGTCGGGGACGGTGCCGGAGCCCTGGGCGCCCAATCCCAACGGATTGTGGATTGGGCATATCACGCTCGGCGCCAGGTCACGGGGCACCTCGAGCAGATTGACGTGCTGGCGGGGGCACAGAGGCCCGGCGAGGTAGCCGGTGGAGGTGTCGATGGCGACGGACGTGTTGCCGGCGGCAGACAGCTCACTCAATTGCCCGTAGGGCACCCCTTCGAGCGCTTCTGAGGCGAACCTCGCCCAGATCTGGGCGGGCCACGTGGCCCCGGTGATCGTGTAAGGCGTGCTGGGGTATTCCATTGGAATGAGCGCATCGGGAAAGCCAACCCAAATGGCTGCGGTGATCTCCGGCGTGTAGCCGACGAACCACGCATCATGGTGCTGCTGCGACGTGCCCGTCTTGCCGGCAACCACCCGGCCAATGCGCGCTTGCTGGCCGGTGCCCCGCCGGACTACCTCGGTTAGGGCTGCGGTCACGCTATCGGCGATCGCCGACTCCAGCGCCTGGGTCACTGTCGGCAGGGAATCGAGCACCTGGTTGCCGTCGGCATCCTCGATTCGGCTGACGAACAAGGGCTCGACGTGGACGCCCCCGGTGGCAAAGGTGCCGAATGCAGAGGCCATTTCGAGAACGGAGACCTCCTGGGCTCCCAGCGTGACAGAGTGGAACGGGTCGAGTTCGGTCGTAATCCCCGCCCTAGCCGCCATATCGACCACCCGCTGCGGGCCGATGGCGTCGACGATGCGGGCATAGATGACGTTCACCGAGTAGACCGTTGCTTCGGTGACGGTCAGGTCCGGGAAGACGGCCCCGTTGTAATTCTCAACGAGCCACGGACCAGACGGCGTCACGATCGCGACGTTCTGCCCACCGGTGATGACGTTGTCGAGGGACCAGCCCGCATCCAGCGCCGCCGCCAGCGCGAAAGGCTTGAACGCCGAACCCGGCTGGCGGCGTCCCTGGGTGGCCAGGTTGAACTGCGCCGAAGGGTTCGTCTCCGAATAGAAGTCGCGTCCCCCGACGAGCGCCACCACATGGCCGGTGCGCGGATCGATCGCCACCACGGCGGCGCTGGGCGCTCCGTCCCCGATCACCTCGGCTACCGCGGCCTCGGCGGCGTCCTGGACACGGGGATCGAGCGTGGTGTAGATCTCGAGACCACCGCGAAATCGCTGCTCGTGGCGCTCTTCCACCGTCGTTCCGAGGGCGCGCTCGTCGAGCATCCGCCGTTTGACCTCTTCCGCGAAATACGGGTAGGTCGATTGGCTGCGCGCGACCGGATCGGCCAGCACGACCGGCTCCCGGCGGGCCGTAGAGACCGCAGTCGGATCCGCCCAACCGAGTTCCACCATCTTGTCGAGGACCAGGTTCCGGCGGGCGACGGCAGCTTCCGGGTGGCGGCGGGGATCGGTGGCGGACGGCGCCCGGATCAGGCCGGCAAGCAGTGCGCTCTCTCCGAGCGTCAATTCGCCGAGCTCCTTGCCGAAGTATCGATCGGCGGCAGTTCCGACTCCGTAGGACCCGGCCCCGAGATAGACGGTGTTGAGGTAACGCTCGAGGATCTCCTCCTTGGTGAATCCCTCCTCGAGCCGGATGGCCAGGATGGCCTCCTCGACTTTGCGGTCGATCGACACCTCCGAGCTGAGCGCCACGTTCTTGAGGTACTGCTGAGTTATCGTCGACCCACCCTCGACGACCTCGCCGGCATCGACGTTGCGCACCAGGGCGCGTGCCAACGCCCGAGCATCAACTCCGTCGTGTTCCCAGAACCGCTCGTCTTCGATGGCGACGGTGGCGTTGATCAGGTCGTTGGGAATCTGGTCGTACGCCACCAGCCGGCGGTCTTCTCCGGCATGCCATTCGGCGATCACGGAACCGTCGGCGGCGTACACCGTCGTCGTGAGCGAGCCCGAACCGATACCCGGGTCGTCGAGTGGTTCCACGGCACAGCTCGCCGCGGCCAGACCCAGCGCGGTCAAAGCGAAAACGAGACGTCTCATTGAGTCACCAACGGTAAACCGTCCACAGCGCGAGTGCGGGATTATGCCGCGCCCGGGCCGGGAGCGGGAATGCTGAGCCACCGGGCTAACCTCGCCGCTGTATGAGTGGGTTCCTTCCTGTCGACGAGCAGATCGCGATCCTGACCGATGGCATCGACACTTTGCTGCCGGAGGATGGTTTGGGCGAGCTCCTCGACCTGGGGCGCCCGCTCCGGGTGAAGCTCGGGGTCGACCCGACGGCGCCCGACGTCACCCTGGGATGGGCGGTCGTCTTCCGCCTCTTACGGCGCTTTCAAGACCTGGGACACGTGGCAGTCCTCATCATCGGCGACTTCACGGCGCAGGTGGGCGACCCCTCCGGAAAGAACGAGACCCGGCGCCGTCTCGACGTATCCGAAGTGGACGGATACGTTTCGGAGACCATCGACACCATTCGCGAGTTGTTGAGCCCGGCTCGGCTCGAAGTCCGGCCCAACTCGGAGTGGCTCGGCGCGATGGACATGAGCGATGTGCTCGAGCTGACTTCGAAGTTCACGATCGCTCGGATAATGGACCGTGACGACTTCACGAAGCGCTGGGATGAGCACGAGCCGATTTCTCTGATCGAGTTCATGTACCCGCTGCTCCAGGCAATGGACTCAGTGGCGGTCGAAGCCGACATCGAGATCGGCGGCAGCGATCAGCTGTTCAACCTGCTCGTCGGGCGAGATCTGCAACAACACCGCGGGCAGCGGCCACAGGCAGTCATGACGGTGCCCCTGCTGGTGGGTACCGACGGGGTCAAGAAGATGTCGCAATCGCTGGATAACTACATCTCCGTCAAGGACGCACCGGCCGAGATGTTCGGCAAGACGATGAGCATCCCGGATCATGCGATGGAGCAGTGGTTTGTTCTCGCCGCCGGCTACAGCGAACGGCGTGCCGCAGAGATCGCGGCCGAAGTGGCGACGGGGGAGCGCCATCCAGGCGAGACCAAGCGTCTCCTCGCTCGCGAGATAGTCTCGCTGTACTGGAGTGCGGCTGCGGCCGAAGAGGCCGAGGCCGCCTTCGATCGCGTTTTCAAGGCCAAGGGCACCCCGGACGAGATACCCAGCATCGCCCTCGAGTCGACCGACGATGTCTACCTACCCGCACTGCTCGAAGCGGCCGGGCTGGTCGCTTCCCGCTCCGAGGGTCGCCGTCTGATACAGCAGGGTGCGGTGAAGCTGGACGGCGCCAAGGTCACCGAGGAGACGCTGGGCGCAACCGGCGTGGCCGGCAGGGTGATCCAGGTGGGCAAACGTCGCTTCGTGCGGGTCGAGCCATGAGACAGCGGTTGCGCGAGATGGTCGCCTCCGGCCTGGTCGCGCTCGCCCTCCTGATCATCCTGTGGTGGTTCTTGCGCCGGATCGTGGGGATGTTCCTCTGGCTGGTCAACCTCGCCGTAGTCGGGACCGTCGTGGTTCTCCTCTTCGTCGCGGCCCGGCGCTTGCGGCGGCCGAAACCGCCCCGCTTCTAGGTCGGCCGGCGCAGCAGGAACAGGCGGCGGCCGGCACGTTCCGGCCACGTCAGCTCCAGGGCGATGGCGCCGAGGAGCACGAGGATCAATCCGGCGAGAGTCGCCGGGATGGGATCGAAGCCGGTGCGCGGCAGTACCTGGGACAGGCCAAAGTCGGCGGTGAGGAAGGCGTCGTTGTCGGCCAACCCGACAGTGAACGTACCCGCCGTGGTCAGCGAGAGCTGGTTGCCGACGGTGGCCATGTCGATCTCAACCCGGTAGTTGCCGGGTTCGAGCGCCGAGAACAGGTAGAGGCCGTCGGCGTTGGTCGCGGTGGTTACCACCGCGTTTGTATCCACATTGGTGAGCACGACGGTCGCGGCGGCGATGCCGGACTCTCCGGCATCCTGGGAGCCGTCGCCGTCCGCGTCGAGCCACACGGTGTCGCCGATGATGGCCGAGGCTAGGACGGCCGCGGCTGCGACGGTGGCCTCGTCCCAGTCGTCACCGGTGCCGTCGCCCGGAGTCGAGTCGACGTCATCCTGGTCGGCGGCCGTGACCTCAGCCGCGCAGACCCACAACCCGTCGGAGTCGACTGTCATCCGGATCTCCAGCGCCACCGCGGCGCCGGCGCCGAGGTCGCCGACCGTCCACGCGCCGCCGGTGGCATCGAAGGCACCGGCGCCGGAGTGCGAGACGTATGTGATCTCGGCGGGGCAGTCGACGGTGACCGCAACGCCGGTGGCGTCATCGGGGCCCTGGTTGACGAGATCAACCGTAAAGGTCGACGACTCACCGACCGTGACCTGAGTCGGGTTCGCCGTCAGGGTGAGCTCGAGATCGATCAACTCGCCGTCCTCGCCGGCCGTCGCCTCGACGGCGGCATCGTCCCAGTCGTCACCGGTGCCGTCGCCGGGAGTCGAATCTACGTCTTCCTGATCAGCCATCGTCACCTCGGCGGAGTTCACGAGGTCACCGACGACATCGACAGCCGTCACGATTTCGATCGAGACCTGCCCCTCTGCAGGAACCGTGCCGATCGCCCATATGCCCGACGCGGGATTGAGCATTCCGTGACCGCTGTGAGATACGTAGGTGAGGCCGGCGGGGAGTAGATCAGCGACTTCGACCGATGTGGCGTCGTCCGGACCTCGATTGAGGACCGTGAGCGTCCACGTCGCTTCTTCCCCTGCGGCAACCAGCTGCGGGGACACCGTCTTGTCGAGCTCGAGGTCGATGACTCCCGTGCTTTGGAGGGCGGCCGCAGCCGGGGTCAACATCAGCGCCATCAAATAGATGGAGGCCCCAAGCGCCAAGAAACGCCCCGCATGGTTTCGCGTGAAGAGAAATGCGCCAGCTGCCTTCAATCCCCACTCCTCGATTGTTGTGTTCAAGGAGCAGAATGCGGTGGAGGACGAGGCAGCACTGTTGCAACTGGCAGCCTCGGTCGAAGCCGGGTCTGAACATCCACTCGGGCAAGCGATTGTCAAAGGCGCAAAGGAAAGAGGCATAGCACTGATTGCCCAGCAGGATTTTGAGGCGATAACCGCCAAGGGCGTCAAAGCGTTTCTGGATGGCAAGGAAGTCATGGTTGGTAGCACTAAGCTGATGGCTGACGTTGGTCTGGACACCGCAGTCGAAACTGAAATGACACGCCTTGAGGACGAGGCAAAGACGGCGATGCTGGTGATCGTTGAAGGACAGCCTTCCGGCATCATCGCTGTGGCTGATACGTTGAAGGATGACTCTGTCCAGGCGATAAAGGCGCTGGAGGCGCTTGGTATCAGAACCGCGATGATCACCGGCGACAACAAAAGAACCGGCCACGCCATAGCGCGGCAGGTCGGCATCAGCAGAGTCCTGGCCGAGGTGATGCCTGAGGACAAGGTGGCCGAAGTCCGACGCTTGCAGGAAGAGGTTGGCATCGTAGCCATGGTCGGCGACGGCATCAATGACGCCCCCGCCCTGAAACATGCCAATATCGGTATTGCCATCGGTACCGGGACTGATATTGCCATCGAGTCTTCCGATATCACTCTGGTGCGCGGTGATCTCAGTTCCGTCGTGACCGCCATCAAGCTCTCACACGCCACATTCAATAAGATCAAGCAGAACTACTTCTGGGCATGGTTCTATAACGGCGTTGCGATTCCTCTGGCAGCCGTTGGGCTTTTACATGCGATGGTAGGTGTGGGGGCCATGGCCTTTAGTTCAGTGAACGTTGTCTGGAACTCCCTGCGTCTCAGAAAGGCGAAGATACAGATGAGTGAATAATCATGTCGGTTAAATAAGCGCTTTCAAGGAGGAGTTGGTTGCCAGTTTAAAGTGCATACGGAAATAGGCCACGCAACCACTCAAGTGTTTTGTTCTTTTGGGCACAGCGTGGGATTTGATGTTGCTGTTGGTCTTAAGTGCTGGTTGACTCGCAACGGTGTGGATGAGGAAGCGAAGAGATGAAGCGAAGTGATACACGAGTGTATTCAGGAAAGCAGATCGGACTCTGTTTGGTGGCAATGGTGGCGCTTGTGATTCTGGGGTTTGTGTGGTGGGAAACATCATTGGCCACAATGTAGCTCCGGGCGTCGAGGGTATGAGGTGATGAACAACGAAAGGTCTGGACGAGGGCGGGCACGCATCCGCCGAGGCGCTATATTCTGCGTCCTTGCTATGACAGCTATAGCGGTCTTGGCGCTTGTTTCCTGGGGCACGACATGGGGAACGATGTTGTTGTTCATCATAAGTGCGGGTTGTCTCGCTTCGATTTTGTATGCCTGGCTGATGGCACGTCGGATCGATAGAGAGTTGGAAGACGCCATCCGGCGTGGACGTGAAAAAAACGAGTGACAGGCTGGAAGAGGAACAAACAGTGTGAAGAGTGCACGTTGTCATGACACGGGAACGAAAAGCTGGAACATAGGTTGAGTAAACGTATTGGAATATCATTGGATGCCATCGTCCGTGGCCGTGATGGCTTGGCCCTGAGTTGTAGAATGCGTGACATCTCCCCTGATGGGACGTTTGTTCAACTTGTCTTACAGGAGGCGGTATTGGCGGGTGTAGCGGCAGACGAAGGCACCGTGGAATTGATTGTACGTGGAGGATTTCCGGGTTCTGAGGGGGATCCCCCGAAACCCCGTGGCGCAAAAGAGTGTACTTCAGAATAAGGAGAATCACGGTATGGCTTTAAAGACGATGGATATTATCGGCGCGGGGCCGTCGGGGCTGGTTGCGGCCATCACGCTTCAAAAAGCCGGTTATCAAGTCACGGTCTACGAGGCGCGAAGAGAAGTGGGGGCACGATTTCACGGCGATTTTCAGGGGATCGAAAATTGGAGCCAAGAGGAAGACATCGTTGAAACGCTGGACAAAATGGGGATCGCGATCAATTTTCGCTGCGCGCCTTTTTTCAGCGGCCGC
>CAMYJM010000112.1 GCA_947258635.1 uncultured Acidimicrobiaceae bacterium | reverse complement strand
AACTCCTCACTCTCGGTGAGCCGGCGAAAGTCGTCGAGAGTCGCTTGCGGGTTGCGCTCGTTCCAGCGATCGAGAACCTGGACGAGCGAGCGCCACGCCGACCGCTCGTCCTGCCTCGCGGCGTCGCCGGCGATGGCCTCGGCTTCCTCCACCCGTGACCAAATCTCCCATGCGCCGCGTGCCGCCGGCATACCCTGGGCCCACGTTGGTTCTGCAATCAACTCCGCCAGGGTGGGCATTCCGGCGGCGCGCAGCGCGTCCGGCCAACCCGAAGGCGTGGAGACGTTGCGCTCGATGGCCCGCAACTGCCCGAGCGAGACATGGTACATCGGGCCCAGGAGGATCCGCCGTAGCGCCCGGGCCTGCTCGGCCGGATACTCCCAGTCGACGGTGGCCGAGATCAGGTCGAGCACGAAGCGCACCGCGGGGTGGTCCGACAACCGGGAGTCGGGCAGATCGTGGGCGATGCCGCGTCGCTCTAGTGCTCGGGAGAGATCGGGGAGGAAGCGTCGTTTCGAACGCACCAGGACGCCGAGCCGCCGCAGCGGTACCCCCTGCGTCACGCGAATCCTCTCGACCTCGCCGGCGACCCACTCGGCCTCTTCCGTCTGCTGCCCGAAGACGTGGACGTCCACTCTGCCCGCACCGGGGGCCGCAACCACCCTGCCGGCGGCCCCAGGCAGGCGGCGTGCGGTCACATTGACTGCCGAGTCGAGGATCGCGGCCGGAGTGCGGAACGACGTCGTGAGAACGATCCGGGTACCGGGGGAACCGTCGGCCCGGCGGAACGTATCCGGAAACTCAACGACGTTCTCGAGCCGGGCGCCACGAAAGCTGTAGACAGATTGATAGGGATCGGCGGCGACAGTCAGGTTGCGATGGTGACTGGTGAGAGCCTGCATGAGGCGGGCCTGGGCGAACGTGGTGTCCTGGTACTCATCGACCAGGACGAAACGCGGCATCGATTCAACGGCCACCGCTCCGCCCTCCAGGAGCCGGACCGACTCACGCAGCAGCGTCCCGTAGTCGAGCCGGCGCCGTCGCTGCAGCTCGGCGTCGTAGCGGTGCAGGAATTCGGGAATGCCGCGCCAGTCGGCACGGTCCATGGCGGCGACGGCCTCGGTATCGAGGAGCTGCTCGGCGGCGCGCAACACGAAGTCGGTCAACTCTTGGGCGAACGTTCGGGTGTGCAGAATGCCGCGGTACGCCGCCGACCAATTCGGCGGGTCGTCCTGTTCGAGCAGGCCCTCGACCAATGCCAGCTGCTCGGGGCCCGTGAGGACCTGGGTGGAACGATCCCAGCCGAGCACCTCTCCGTAGGTCTCGATGAGCCGCAACGCGTAGGAGTGGAAAGTGGTCACATCGAGGTCTCCGATGGAGCCGACCGTGTGCCGTATTCGGTCGCGCAGGTCGGCGACGCCGCGGCGGCCGAAGCTCAGGATGAGCAGCGAATCGGTGGCGATACCGGGTCGCGCCAGTAGCTCGGCCGCCCGCCTCACCAGGAACTCCGTCTTCCCGGTTCCCGGCCCCCCGACGATGATCTGCGGACCGTCCACGGCGGCGACGGTCGCATCCCAGTCTGCCGGGTCGACCCGCCGCTCGCTATCGCCGTCCGCCACCGCGATCATCTCCATGGGTCGAACCTAATCCGGGCATATGACGGATTCAGATCTCCAAGCGGTCCTGGTATGGAAAGGTTTCGCCGGAAGCGAGGATGTGAATCACTTCGTATCCGAGCTGTGCCAATGCCGGGGCCAGCAGCCGGTCACGGTGGCAGTGCAATGGATCTCCCTCGGCGCACAACAAGACCACGCGCGAGGAGGCGCACAGCCCCGTCAGCTCGTCGAGACCGGCAGCCAGTTGGGTGGCGTCGGGCGGCGGCCTTCCGCCCAGAGTCCGCCCCATCCAGCGATAGCCGAATCCGGCAGTGGCGGCGGACTCTTCGAGGGCCGCCTTGGCGAATTCCGGAGCCCACTTGGAGTACGGCTGGCTGCGCACGTCGACGATCGTTTGGACTCCCTGAGCGATCAATGCGGCGGCAACGGTGTCGAAGTCGTGATCGGCGTGCCCGATCGTCCAGATCCGGCCGCCGGCCGATTGTCGCGGATCGCTGATCATCGCCTCCGTTCGCTCCGGTCGGTAGGGTACCGAGGCGGGCTAGCAAGAGTGGATCACTATGAGCCTGGATGTGGACGCGGCCGGACCCTCCGAGTTGTCGTCGCCCCTCTACCGAGAGGCGGTTGTCCAATTCGATCGAGTGGCCGACATGATCAACCTCGACGACAACATCCGGGCACGGCTGCGGTTGCCGCAGCGCTCGCTCGTGGTGACTTTCCCGTTCCGGAGAGACGACTACGAGGCGGTCGACACCGTCTTCGGCTATCGCGTTCAGCACCTCCAAACCATGGGCCCGACCAAAGGCGGCATCCGCTACGCGCCGGACGTCAACCTCGGCGAGGTCGCCGCGCTGGCGATGCTCATGACCTGGAAGTGCTCGCTCGTAGGGCTTCCGTTTGGCGGGGCCAAGGGTGGTGTGCGGATCGATCCCACGGTGTTGTCCCGATCGGAGAAGCAGCGGCTCACCCGGCGCTACACCATGGAGATCATCAACTTCATCGGGCCCGACAAGGACATCCCGGCTCCCGACATGGGAACCGACGAGCAGGTCATGGCTTGGCTCATGGACACCTACTCGACCCATATCGGCCATACGGAACCGGCCGTGGTCACCGGGAAGCCCCCTTCGATCGGCGGTTCGATCGCGCGCCGGGAGGCCACCGGCCGCGGCCTCATGAGCTTGCTGCCCACCATTGCCTCCCACCTCAGCATGCCGGTCGCCGGCTCCCGAGTCGTCGTGCAAGGGTTCGGCAAGGTAGGCCGCTACGCAGCGCTGGCCGCCAGCGAAATGGGATGCAAGGTGATCGCAGTCTCCGATATCACGGGGGCGGTGCACAATGATGCCGGGTTCGACATCGATGATCTGGCTCGCTTCGTCGCCGAGAACCGGGGAGTCAACGGATACCGCCACGCCGACGAGTTGGATCCCGCCGAGCTGCTCACCCTCGACTGTGACGTCCTGCTGCCGGCTGCCGTTGGTGGCGTCATCACGGGAGAGAACGCTCCCCGTATCAAGGCACGAGCGATCCTCGAAGGCGCCAACGGCCCCACCACGGCAGCCGCCGATGAGGTGTTTCGCGAAAACGGTGTATTGGTTGTTCCCGATATCCTGGCGAATGCGGGCGGGGTGACCGTCTCCTACTTCGAATGGGTTCAAGATCTCCAGAACTACTTCTGGTCCGAGGCTGAGATAGTCGCCCGGTTGCGCGAGATACTGAATCGGGCACTGTCTGAGGTGCTCGACATGGCGATCCAGAAGGGGACCGACCTACGCACGGCGGCATTGATGAAGGGCATCAGGCGGGTCGCCGATGCCAAACTCGCCCGCGGCATGTATCCCTAGGGTCTCGAGCCAGCAGGCTTGGCTCGAGTTGCTCAGGCGGCGGTGGTTGCGGGGGTTTCGTCCTTGGGCGCGGCGGCGGGGCAGATGTCTTGGTAGCTGCACCATCCGCACAGCCGGCTCGGTCGCGCCGGGAAGCTGCCCGTGTCGAGAGCCCGGTTGATCGCCGACCAGAGGGCTTGCAGCTGGCGCTCCATGGCATCGAGCTGCCGGCCGTTGACCGGGATCTCGTAGACGGTGGGCCCGTTGAGGTAGAGCAGCCGCAGGCGCACCGGTGTTCGCCCGGTCTGCTCGCGAATCAACAGTGCGTAGATCTTCAAGGCGAAGAACGCCGGAATCGCATATTGCTCTGGCGGAGCCTTGCCCGTCTTGTAATCCGTTACGACGAGGCCTTCCTCCGACTCGTCCATCCGGTCGAGGATGCCGCGGATCGTCATGTCGCCCAGCTCCTGGACCATGTCGAGCTCCCGGGCGGCGGGCTCGACGGTTGCCGGGTCCTCGGTGCCGAAGTAGTTGGCCAGGATGCCGAGGCTCTCGATTCCCCAAGCTCGTTCTGCCTCCTGGGATTCGAACATGTCCGGGTAGTCGACGGCGCGCAGCTCGATCCACGCCTCACGGAAGAGGTTGAACAACTGCTCTGGGGTCCTTGCGGCGGGCGGGTGGTCGAACAGCCGCTGCAGTGCAAGATGGGCGGTTGTTCCCCGTGCCTGGTGCACTGTGGGAGGGACCTCGATCTTGTCGATTGCCTTGTACTTGAAGAGTTGGGGGCACAGCTTGAAATCGCCGGCGCGCGACGGTGAGAGCGTCTCTAGCTGCTGCGGTTCTTCCACCAGCGGGGGTGTATCAACTGTCACGGATCGCATTGTATGGAATCCCAGTGACAAAAACCACACGCGTGTAATTCTTCGGAGGGCATCGGGCCGTTGGCGCCGCCGGAAGACGCCGATTCTTCCGCTCGCGAAATCTCCTCAAAAGACGCGAAAACGAACTAGTCATCTGGTTTGACGCGACGCGATCGGCCGCATACATTCTCACTCGTTCCGCACGGGAAACCGAACGGAGCAGCCGAGATCCCCGCAAGGGAGCCATCGAGAACCCGGGCAACCGGGGGCGACATGGCAAGGTCGAGGCACCGGCCCGACGGGCCCGCAAGGGCAGACGGACGCTTCGGCGGCCGGCTAACGGAGGGCCATGCCACCCCGGCTTCGGCACGGGGCGGCACCCGGATCGGCTTCGGCCGGTACGGTTCCCGCATCGGCTTCGGCCGGTACGGAGAGGAGCCCCGAGAGGGATACGCTTCGGCGGATCTCACTCGGGGTTTCTCGCGTCTCGTTTCTCGCGTCTCGGCTCATCCATGGTGGCGCCCCCGGCCCGCATGACCGGGACGACTCTCACGGGGGAGGCTGTCCCGGCATCCCGGCGGCTACCCAGTCGGTGAATGCTTCGTCGTTAGGGACATCCCGCCCTCTGTCGTGGGACAGCGTGAAGCGGTGATGGAGGAAGTCGCAATACAGCTGGACCGGATCGCCGGAGCCGTCGAGGCGGCTCTCGATATCGGCGAGCATCGGCTCGAACACACCAACCCGCCACTTGATTGCGGCAACGGCCTTGTTGACCGCCGACGGGGCCTGCTTGGTTTCGTGATACCGCAGGTCGGAGAGGATCTGGCGCGCTTGATTCTCGGTGGCTTGGATGCTGGTGAGCTGGGAGAGCCGATGGCGATGATACGAGCGGCCCCCGACCTCGACCTTGAGCCGGAGGCGCCGTCCATCCTCCACGGGCTCCAGCTCGACCTCGGCTGCCTCGAACCCGAGCTCGTTGAGGCGAGCAACTCGTTCGGTGATCCGATAGCTCTCGTTCGGACCGATCAGCCAGTCCCGTTTGAGCTCCTCCCACAGGCGCTCGTAGCGGTGAGCGACCTCGGCACCGAGGTCCATGTCGGCCTCGTCGATATCACGGCCCGCCTCGGCGGCGATGTCGGCCATGCCCCCGGCGACGTTGATGATCATTGTTTCCAGGTCGGCTCTCCGCTGTCCGGCCGACAGGACATCGTGGATCTCGACCGTCTCGCCATCGACCATGGTGATATCGAGGGCCGCCGCGTCGTACCGATAGAGCACATTCGAGAGTGAGCAGTCGCCCCAGAAGCACCCGCGCAGATGCAGCTCGACCAGCAGCCCGGCGAAGCCGTCGAGCAGTTGGCTACGGCGCGAGCCGAAGTCCCCACCCGAGATGAGCTCTCTGTAGGAGAACGCGTAATCGAGATAGCGGGTGATAACGGTCGCCGACCCCTCGTCGCGCGGGTCGATCCAACCACGCTCAACCAGGCCGACGGCCTCCACCACGGGGGCGTCCCGCTCTTCGAGCGTGCGGAGCGAGGTGAACTCGTTGCGGGCGTAGCGCACCGGCAGCTCCTTGATGGCATACACCCGGTCGCCGTATGCGACGAACCGCACGACATGGCGATGGACACCGGTCGGCAGGTCGACGAGGTTGGGTACTTCCCAGCTGGCCAGCGGCCGGCTCCAGGGCAGGTCGAGGAAGTCCGGGTTTCCGGGCAGGATGGTCAGATGGGGTGTGCTCATCACATGTAGTGTGGTCGAAGTCGGTCGAAACGATGCTCAGACGTCGCCGCAGCCGGGCACCCGTTCTATCAGTGTCACTGCGGCCTCGGCCCCCGGCCCGCTGAGGAGGCCGCGCAAGAAGGTCGGTTCGGTGGCGCCAACCTCCCACTCCCAGATGTCGGCGACCGCATCGTAGCTCTCCGCCAGAGTGTCCCCGTAGGCGAGGCGCAACTCGGACCGGGTCGATCCAAGACCGATACCGGCTGCGGTTGTGAGGCCCAGTTCTCTGGGGTCGGTCCCGCCCTCGTTACGGCTGAAGTCGAACCCGTAGCTGTAGCTGAAGAAGCGACCGACGATATGCTCGTTGTCCGGGGTCACGGTCTCGTCGGATGTGAAGATCAGATACAGAGATCCCCACCCAACCGCCCGGATCTGCTCGGCGGGGCATTTCCCATAGAGATCGGAGTCCGCATCGATCCACTGCGAGTCGGCGTCGGGTCCCCCGATTCGGCCGGTGAGCTCTTCCAACACGGCAAACGGGGGTTCGCCGATCGCGGCCGCGCCGATGCCGGCGGCACTGATGACGAGCGGCGACGGCTCGATAGGGGCCGGCGCGCTACCGGCGCAAGCCGTCACCATCACGGCGACTATCAGTCCCGCGGGTAGTGAGCCAACCAGCCTGTAATGCGCCATCATCTGACGCAAACTAGCTCGCGAAATCAAATCTATGTTCGCGAAAACTAAACAGCGTTTTGATTTGACCAGCCCAATCTTGGTCGCGTATATTCCAAGAGAACCAGCCGGGGAGACCCGGCCGGGGACCGGAAGCCCGCAAGGGTGGAAGGTGCTGCCAGGCCCTTCGGGGACTGGGGGCGGTCCGGAAGGCCGGCTCCCGCAAGGGAGACGACCCGGGCGGAATTCGCCGAGGGAGCGATCCTTGGGTGAAGGAAGTGCGGGGAAAACCTGAAGGATTCCCAAGGCAACGGCTTCGGTCGGGGCCATGGGACTTCGGTTGGACCTTCGGGTCTGGCCGAGAAGGAAATCCCGAGAGGGCAACGCTTCGGCGGAGTTCACTCGGGATTTCCCGCGTCTGGGGGAGCTTCAGGAGGCGCCGGGAGGCTCCGTGACCAGCGATATCGAGCCCACATCGCAGTGGTGGTGTATAGGGTGGGTGGCGACACGCTGTCGAGATGGTTCCGGGGAGGTCGGCACGCTATGGCAGAGGATTTCGACGTTGTCCGGTCCGCGCTGCGGCACTCATCGGCGGCGCTGTTGGAGCGGGCCAATGTCGTCGCAACCGGAATCGGGTACAAGGTGGCGGCCGGATCGACTACGGGGACGTTGAGCATC
>CAMYJM010000111.1 GCA_947258635.1 uncultured Acidimicrobiaceae bacterium | reverse complement strand
ACCTGCTCCTGGTTCTTGAGGATCTCCATGTCGATGAAGTCGATCACGATGATGCCCCCGATGTCGCGGAGGCGCAATTGACGGGCGATCTCCTCTGCTGCTTCGAGGTTGTTCTGCAGCACCGTGTCCTCGAGGTTGCTCCGGCCAACGAACTTGCCGGTGTTGACGTCGATGACGGTCAGTGCCTCCGTGCGGTCGATCACGATGTGCCCACCCGAGGGCAGCCACACCTTGCGGTCGAGCGCCTTGCGCAGCTGATCCTCGACGTGGAAGCGCTCGAAGATCGATAGCTCGTCCTTGTACAGCTGCACCTTGTCCTTGAGGTCGGCCTCAGTTCCTTCGAGATACTTGAGGACGCTGTCGTAAGTCTTATTGTCGTCGATCATCAAGCGCCGGAAATCCTTGGTGAAGTTCTCACGGATGACTCGAAGCACGAGGGGCGGCTCGCTGTAGAGGAGCGCCGGCGCATTCACGTTCTCGCGCTTGCTCTCGATGTCCTTCCAGATTTCGAGCAGCCGCTCGATGTCTGCCTTGATATCGTCGCGCGAGGCGCCTTCAGCGGCGGTGCGGACGATGATGCCCATACCCTTGGGACGCAGTTCGCCGACGATCTCGCGAAGCCGGCGGCGCTCGTCG
This sequence comes from uncultured Acidimicrobiaceae bacterium, assembly GCA_947258635.1. Lineage (GTDB taxonomy): Bacteria > Actinomycetota > Acidimicrobiia > Spongiisociales > UBA5794 > JAHEJX01. Next base: position 6,746 of record CAMYJM010000111.1, on the reverse strand, counting down.
TCGGTCAGACGGCGCGAGATCCCGCGCACGTCGGCATCGGGCGACAGCACGAGATAGCGTCCTGCCAGGCTGATCTGGTTCGTGAGCCGGGCGCCCTTGTGACCCATGGCGTCCTTGACGACCTGGACGAGTACCGAATCACCGGGACGCAGGGCCATCTCGATGCGCTTCTTCTTGCCCTCGATCTCGAAGTCGTCGTAGTTGATGTCACCGGCATAGAGCACGCCGTTCTTCCCTTCGCCAAAATCAACGAAGGCGGCCTCCATGCCGGGGAGCACGTTGCGGACCTTGCCCATATAGACGTTGTTCACCAGCGACATCTGGTCGGAACGGGCAACATAGTGCTCGACGAGCACCGGACCTTCGAGCACGACGATCTGCGTCTGGTGCGGGCTGGACCGAACGAGCATCTGTTTGCGGGCCGTCTCGGGCGGCTGCACGATCTCGAAATGGGGACGCGTCCGACGGGCGGTGCGGCCGCCGTTGCGCTGCTGGCCCGGCTTGGACTGGGTCGCTTGCGGCTTGCGGCGTTGCCGGTCGTCGGTACGTGGCTTGCCGGAGCCGGATCGCGACCGGTCCGATTTCTGCTTCTGGCCTCGCGTTGACTCTTTAGGCTTGTCGGGCGCCGCCTTGAAGCGACGCACGGTCACAGACTTGTCGCCCACGTTGTGGACGGCTCTCACTTCGACCGCGTCGCTGCGGCGCACGACGCGCGCAGCTTTCTTGCGGAATAGTGCCATTCAAAATCTCCTTAAAGGGCGCCGAGCTCCTGCCGGTGTGCGCGCAGCGGGCGCCATGGTCGTCAGATGATCGGAAGACGAACGAACAGGCGAGGGAAAGGACGGACTTGCAACGAAACAAAGCTGTCTTACGCAGCGGAACGCAAAGGTTCGGCATGGGTGTCCTTGGCCGGTTCATCGTCGGCCGCGCCGCGGCCCGATCGGAATGTCAGAGTAGCACACAGTGGGCGAGCTCATGATCATGACTAGTTATCGGACGGGGCGCCGCTTTTCTTAGTACTAAGTACTCAGTACTAAGTACTCAGTACGTCGACGTTCGCTTCGATCTCGGCCAGATCGATGGCCAGGGTCTCTTGCTGGGGCTCTTGCGGGTCGTAGCAGCGGCGGCAGCGCGCCTCATAGGCGCCGGTGGCCCCGAGCACGACGAGCTCGTCCGATTCGACGACCCGCTGGGTGTGGAGGCCGGGGCCGCCGCAGCGATGGCAAACGGCCAGGCTCTTGGTGATGTACTCGGCCTTGAGCATCAGTGATGGAATCGGCTCGAAGGGACGGCCCAGGTAGTCCGTATCGAGGCCGGCCACGATCACCTGCTTGCCGGCATCAGCCAGGAGCACCACAACGTCGGTCAGTCCGTCGTCGAAGAACTGGCCCTCATCGATGCCGATGACCACCGTGCGGTCCTCCACCGCCTTGAGTAGATCATCGCTCGTCGCCACCGGAATCGCAGGTGTCGTCAGCCGCGAGTGCGAAACGACCTCGCCAACAGCGTATCGGACATCGAGCGCCGGCTTGAACACCTGGTTGGGTACCCGGGCGAGCTCGTAGCGAGTGATCCGCCGAATCAGCTCCTCCGATTTCCCGGAAAACATCGGCCCGGCGATGACCTCAATCCAACCCTGACCCGCTCGCCGATGCATGTAGAGGAGCGTACAACGTACAACGTACAACGTACAACGTAGCTCGCCCTGCGTGGCCGGAACGATCGAACGGGGGGTGCGGGAGGGGGCGACTCCGTCGCCCTCTCGCCTTCGAATCGAGCGACATGCGCGGTCGATTCGGAGACGGCGTGGCCGGGAGGCCGCTTCAGCTACGAAGCAGCGTCGCAGACGCTGCGGAGCGCTCGATCAAAATCCTGATTTGATCGAAACCGTCACTCATCCGGTACCGGGCTGCGGCGCATCCATACCGAATGGGCCAATCCGAGCCCGAGACTCATCGCGATGAAGAACGTTCCCCCGGCGCTGAGAAACGGCAGCGGCAGGCCGGTGACGGGGATCATGCGCAGCGTCATGCCGACATTGACGAACACGTGGAACACGAGGAGGGCGGCGATGCCGACGGCCACCATCTGGGAGAACCGGTCCCGGCCGTTGGCGGCCGCGACGAGTAATCGCCAGACGATCATCGCGTACAGGCCGAGCACGATCGAGCCGCCGACGAACCCCAGCTGTTCCCCGACGGCCGTGAAGATGAAGTCGGAGCTCTGTTCGGGCACGAAGGAGAGATTCGTCTGCGTTGCGTCCTCGGCGAAGAGCCCTTTGCCGAAGAAGCCCCCCGACCCGATGGCGATCTGGGATTGGAGGTGGTTGTAATTGGCGTTCTCCCGGTCGGCGCCGCCGTCGAGGAAGGACGTGACCCGCTGAATCTGGTACTGCTCGATGGCGCCCACCTGGAAGAGAGCCACCGCACTCACGAAGGCTGCGAGGACGATGAAGGCGAGCTGGCGCAGGGTCGTACCGCCGACAAAGAGCATGATGACGGACACGAAGGCGAACACGAGCATCGTGCCCAGGTCGGGCTGGAGGAAGATGAGCACGGCCGGCGCTCCGACGAGAACCACAGCAACCGCGATGTGGGTCCACTTCAGGGCTGAACCGGCGTTCGCCAGGAGCACCGCCAGCGCCAGGATCACGGCAATCTTGGCGAACTCGGATGGTTGCAGCTGCAGCGGACCAATCTGGATCCAACGCTGGGCGCCCTTCAGCTCCCTTCCGATGGCAAGGACGAGGCCCAGCGCCGCCACGGAACCGGCGTAGAACGGAATCGACAAGCCGCGCAAGGTGCGGCCTCCGACGAGCGAGGACACGATGAAGACCCCGAACCCGACGACCACAAATACGATGTGGCGGCGCACGGTGGAGCCGGGGTCGATGCCGAGGAGCTCGTTGCGGGGCGCCGAGGCCGTGTAGACCATCACGATCCCGAGGGCGGCCAGGGCCAGGTAGGGCAACACCAGGAAGAGGTCGGGGCGCAACGACCGCTCGCGCTGCAGGATCGTGACGGGCTCGGTGCGGCGGGTAGTGAGAGCCATCAGTCCGCCTCTTCCCCGGTGCCTACATCGGTCACGCCCTCCGGGCCGTTCAGCAGGAACTGGAGCACCCGGGCCGCCGTCGGAGCCGCAATCCGGCCTCCGGAGCCGCCGCGCTCGATGATGACGACTACGACGTATTTGGGGTCGTTGATCGGCGCCACGCCGACGAAGATGGCGTTGTCGACTTCGTCCGGATTCTCGGCAGTCGCCTTGATGACCTCACCGGTGCCGGTCTTGCCGCCGACCAGCTCGATATTCTCGCCAAAGTTGGCGAATGCCGTCCGGGCGGTGCCGCTGGGGCCGTTGACCACCTGCTGGAGATCGAACCGGAGCAGCTCGCCGGTGCGCTCATTGAGCTCGACCCTGCTGGCGGCGAATGGTGGGTTGTCCAGCACCGTCCCGTCGGGGGTTTCCACGCGGTCGACGACTCGCGGCTGCCACACAGTCCCGCCGTTGACCATGGCGGCATAGGCGTTGGCGAGCTGCAACGGTGTCGCCAGCACCGAGCCCTGGCCGATGACGATGTTCATCACGTCACCGCCGGCCCAGGGCGTATCCCTCACCAACTGCGGTGTCTCCTCTTGCGCCGTCGTGAACCAGTCTTCGTCCGGAATCAGCCCGCGACGCTCGAAGGGCAGATCGATCCCGCTCGTCTTGTCGAAACCGAACTTGCGAGCCCACTGCTGGAGAAGATCCTGCTCGAATTCGGAGTTGCGACCGTTCCAGATCTTGAGGGCGATCTCCCAGAAATAGAGATCGCACGACGCCTGCAGCCCGCCGTGCAGGTCGATGGGCCCATGCCCGGCGGCCAGCCAATCCTGGTAGAGCTGCGGACTGCCGTCGTTGAATCTGAACTCGAGAAGCCCGTCGCACGTGTACGTCTCGTTGTCGGCGGTCACACCTGCGGGGAAGATGCTCTCCTCCAGGGCGGCAATGTAGGCAACGGTCTTGAAAGCCGATGCCGGCGCGTACAAGCCTTGGATGGCAAAGTTGTTGAACACCGCCTGCGAATTGAGACGAGCCCACTCCTGTTCCGAGACGCCGTCCACGAAGATGTTGGGGTCGAAGGCGGGAACCGACGACATGGCGAGAACCGACCCGTCCGTGACGTCGAGCACTACTCCGGTCGCCCTGACCGGGCACCCCGGATCCTGTTCGCGCGGTATGCAGCCCCCAGGTTGGTGCAATTCGCGCGCCAGAGTGAGCCCCTGGGCCAGCGACGTGTTGAGCACCTCCTGAATGGGGCTATCGATGGTGAGGATCACCGTGCTGCCCGGCGTCGGCAGCTGCTCACCGAGCTGATCGAGGATCTCGCCGCGGGCGTTGATCCGGTACTTGATGCGGCCCGACTTGCCGCGGATCACCCCGTCGTACTCGCGCTCGACGCCGGCCTTGCCCAGGACATCCGTCGGTTTGATGCCGGGCTTCTCGAGATCGTCCGCGTCGGGACGGCCGATGTAGCCGAGCACGTCGGGCGCCAGCTCACCGTTGACGTACACCCGAACCGGCGTCTCGACGATCCGCACCCCCACGAAGTCTTCGGGGTGTTCGGCCAGGAATACCACCTGCTCGGCCGTGAGTTCCGGAACGATGACGATCCGGTCACCGCGGCGGCGGGCTTCTTCGACGTCCTCCTCGATTTCGGCGGCAGTTCTCCCGGAGAACGCCGCCAGATTGCGCACCAATTGATCCTGGCCGGCGGGCGACACGAGTGCCCCTTCGATGACGGCCACCCTCGCATTGCGGTTGTCCGCCAGCAGCATTCCATTGATATCGCGGATCTGACCTCGCGGCGCCGGCGTGTCGACGAACTTCACGAGGTTGTTCTGGGCCGCTTCCTCGTATTCGGTCGCCGCCGTGACCTGGATCGACCACAGCCGGAGGGTCAGAACGGCGAACAGCGTGGCAAATGCCACGGCGAGAACTCCCAGTCGCCATCCCAGATTCAAACCAGCCTCCTCACCTGACGGCCGCCCATGACCCGAGACACCATTGGGATCAGGATGACGGCCACCACGAGGTTGTAAAGGGACGGAAGCACGATCAACCGATACCAGCCGGGGTCGGCAAACACCTGTTCACCGAAGAGGGTACTGGCGATCGCGAATATTGCATGGCCCAACACCGACAGCGCGATCAGGCCGGCCGCCACCACCACGACACCGTCATCGATGCGATCGCGCACGCGCAAGGTCACATACGCCGCGACTACGAGAGCGATGGCCCACAGCCCGATCGTGGAGCCGCCGAGGAGATCCATCAGAAGGCCGGACGTAAAGGCCACGAGCAGCGTCGGCTCCGGCTCGAGGTAGGCGGCGCAGATCACGACCAGCACCAGAACGACGTTCGGCGCGGCGCCGAACGGATTGATCCTGCTCTCTCCGAACAGGGTGGACTGGAGCACGAGCCCCGCAATCGAGAGCAGCAGCGCATAGGCGATGTGTTTGCCCGACATCAGCTCCCCTGGAAAGGCTCGGGGGCCTCGGGAACCGGGTCACCGGGTTCGACGGGGCCGGTGAACTCGCTCGGCAGCCAACCTACGAGCACCTTGACGAAGTCGATACGGCCGAAATCCACGGCGGGGGTGACCTCGGCTATGAGCGAGAAGCCGGCCTCTGCCTCTGCCGTTGCCGCCACATTGCCGACGACGACGCCGGGGGCGTAACGGCCGCCCTCGGTGACGATGAGGTGGCCCTCCTCGATCGGCTCTGCCGCCGTGAACATCCGCAAGCGCAACGGCCCGGTTCCTTGACCCTCGATGACGCCCGTTTCATTGGTGTCGAGATCACGCACGCCGACACCGTTGCGAGTGTCGGTGATGAGCCGGACCCGCGCCGTCGTCGCATGGACGAAGTCGACGCGGCCCACGAGACCGTCCTCATCAACGACCGTATGGCCGACGACAACGCCGTCTTCACTGCCCCGGTTGATCCAGCGGATGTGATCGAAGGGCGACAACCCCACCGAGAAGATGTGGGCCGTGACGGCGGCCACGTCGCCGGGCGGGTCGAGGCCGTTGATCCGCTCCAGCTCTTCAAGCCGATTCTGCAGGCCGGCAACCTCCTGCACTTGCGATTCGAGCTCACGGACCCGGTCGCGGAGCCGCTCGTTCTCGTCCGTGAGGCCGGCGATGTTCGAGATGCCGTCGACGAAGCCGACCACCGGGCGAGTGACGACCGAAGCCGCTTGCTGGAGCGGTGAGAAGAGCGATTGGGTGCCGTCGCGCAATGTGTCGCCGATACCGGCTCCCTGCGAGCGAACGTCGACGGTTGCCGTCAGGAAGGAAACGATCAGCAAGCCGATGAAGAGAGACGTGGAGCGGTCGAATCTCCTGAATGACTGCATGGCGACTAGCGGAGCGCGAGGTTGGCGCCCACTAGGGCGGCGCTCAACCGGCTATCCCCGTCCGCTCGACTGCAGAACCGCATGGAGAACCTCGAACTCTTCGAGACAAGCCCCCGAGCCCAAGACGACCGACTGCAGCGGACGCTCGGCCGTGATGATCGGCATGCCGGTTTCGCCGGCGAGCCGCTGATTGAGGCCGCGGAGCAAAGCCCCGCCTCCGGTGAGGACGATGCCGCGTTCCATGACGTCGGCCGCCAGCTCGGGAGGCGTCTTGTCGAGCGTCAGCTTCACGGCATCGACGATCGTCTGCACCGGCTCCTCGATGGACTCGCGGACTTCGTGGCTCGACA
>CAMYJM010000110.1 GCA_947258635.1 uncultured Acidimicrobiaceae bacterium | reverse complement strand
TGCTGGCGATCTCAATGCTCGGTATTGCCGCGATTATGGGCGCAGGAGGGCTCGGTCTCCTGCTATTCCGGGCACTGTCGACCCAGAACGTGGCCTTGGCGGCGTCCGGAGGATTGGCTTTCTTCCTCGTTGCCGTCGTGCTCGACAGGATGTCGCAGCGGGAGTCGTCCGATCGCGGCGGTCTGGCCCACCGTATCAAGGAAGCCTGGGCGCATCGGCGCGACCCCGAGGCGCTGCTCCCCGACGACGAAGACACGCCGGCGGTCATCAAGTTCCAGACGCACGAACGCTTCGCGCCGGTTGTCGCCGCCGAGCGGATGCCCATGGCGTTGACCGCTATTGGCGGCGTGGTGGCGGTCATTGCGGTGTTTCTCCCATGGACCGCCGATGCCGGGAAGTTCAGCGCATTCGGCCGCATAGCCGATGGAAATCTGGAAGGCCTGACGTTCAGCGGGTTGCACGCTTCGGGTGGCTCCTGGTTCGGCCTGTTGATCCTCGGGCTCGGCCTTTTTGTCTTGTTGGCGGTGCTGGGCGGCTACCTGCGCCCCGGCAGCGGGCCCCGCTGGCTGGCTGCCGACGGCGCATTGATCGCTTCCATCGCGGCGCTGGCTACGGCGGCGGCACATTTCCTGGGCAACACCTACGCGGGCAGTGCCGAGGCTCTGGACCCCGGCACCGGTTTCGGCGTGATCCTGGCCATGATCGGCTCGGCCGTGGCCGTGGCCGGCTCGGTGCTCTGGATCCGCCTGGCGGACCATACCCCGCTGCACCCGTTGCGCCCCGGAATCGCCTGGGGTCGCCTGATTGCGGTAGGAGTAGCCGGACTCGTCATCGTGGCCGGGATGTTCTCCGGCTGGTCCTTCGACGGACGCGAGGACACCGTGATCAGCCCGGAGCTGCAAGCCCAACTCGACGACCTCCGCCAGCAGGCACGGGACAACCCGCAGGATGCGGGCCCGATCGCGGCCGAGATCTCCGCCGCGTTGGCGGCCGCCCGCGCCGAAGGGTCGCGACCGATCGATGGAATGAGCGGCGAGGGATCCGGCCTCGGCCTGTGGGCCTTTCTCCTCGGGCTGGCCGGGGTTGGCGCCTCGCTGGCCGCGGTCGGGATACTCGGGACGGAGGACCGCCGGCTCTGGATCTGGAACTCGTTGGCGGCCGGCATGGGATCGGGGGTGGCGGCGATTGCGTTCGTCTGGATCGCCACCCAGGTACGCTCCGCCGACTTCAACTACGTGAGCGGTATCGGCTCCTTCCTGACGATGCTGGGTGGCCTCTTCCTGCTCGCATCGACCATGACCGTGCTCAAGGAGTTCCGCCGCTCGAAGATCTACGAGGATGAGGGTGGCCCGGTCGTGAAGGCGCCCACCGCAACCGAAGAGCTGATCGACTCCGCCGTTTGAGTCACCGACAAGGAGAGTCCAATACCACTAGTTCGCGTCAGACATTATGGTGAGCGCTCATATTGGCGCACCATCTGCCTGATGCGCTTCAGGTGCGGGGAACATAACCCGTCAAGGGAAGGCCAATGAGGGAGACCACAATCTATGAGAAAACTTAGTAAATGGCTTGGGCTGATTGCGGCCCTCGCGCTCGTTGCCGCGGCCTGTGGCGACAGCACCGACGATACGACGGCGGCCCCCGGCACGGACGCGCCGGGTACCACGGCCGCGCCCGGTACCACGGCCGCGCCGAGCGAACCGATGGCTTTGCCCGGTGAGGGCGTGAGCGTCACGATGGCCCGAGCGGACTGGACAACCGGCTACTTCCAGGCAGCCGTCTACCAGCAACTCCTCCAGGAGCTCGGATACGATGTAACCGACCCATCCCAGCTCGAGCTGGGACCGTCGCTGGCCTACCTATCGATGGCGCAGGGCGACTTCGACTTCTGGGTCAACAGCTGGTATCCCGGTCACGTCAGCTGGTGGGCTCCGGAGCTTCCAGATGGGTCGCAGGTTGGAGATCACCTGAAGGCATACGGTCCGACGCCGGATACGGCCGGTGACTTCGCGAGGAACTTCACCAACGAAGGCGGAGAGCTGGTGGCGGGTGGTCTGCAGGGCTACCTGATCACGAAGAAGTTCGCCGACGAGTTCGGTATCAAGACGCTCGACGACCTGGCCAATAACGCGGATGCGTTGGCAGCCTTCGATGCCGACGACCCCGATCCGGGGAACGGGATTGCCGACATCTACGGTTGTCAGGAGAGCTGGACTTGTGACGACATCATCACGAGCCAGATTGCTATGTCGGGTTGGACCAACATCCAGCAGACCATCGCCGGCTACGACGCGATGATTGCCGAGGCCGTTGCCAAGGCGAACGCCGACGAGCCGATGGTGATCTATACGTGGACCCCGAGTGCGTATATCACGCAGCTGATCCCGGGCAAGAATGTCTATTGGGTCGGCGTCGAGGACGTCCTCGACGACTCGAACCCGGCAGGTACTGACGGCGGGGAAGGCCACGATCAGCGGCCCGGCACTGCGAACATCGGTGCAGATCTCTGCCCCGTCGCCGCAGATCTCGGGACGTGTCAGCTCGGCTGGATCGCGGCGGACATCGTCGTGACGGCGAACGCCGACTTCGTGGATGCCAACCCGGCTGCCGAGGCATTGTTCCAAGTGGTGGAGCTGCCGATCATCGACGTGTCGCTGGCCAATGTCGAGCAGGACAATGGCCGCAACACCAACGAGGACATCCAGGGCCTGGCGCGCGAGTGGATCGCAAACAACCGGGCGACGGTGGACGAATGGATCGCAACGGCACTAGCGGCCGCGTAAATCGCAATCCAACTTGAACACGGAAGCGGCGCCCCGAGGGCGCCGCTTCCGCGTTCCTACGCCATGGTCGCCGATGGTCGAGCTGTGATGACACCCGGAACCAGGTCGCCCGTTGCGAAGAGCTAGTCATCGAAATCGACTGAAGGGACAGGTAGTGCTACCCGGCTCCGAGAGGTCGGCCGGGCGGGTCGTCCCGCCGACTCAGTTGGTGCTGACGCCCACGATCTGCAGCTTGAGCTGGCGAAACTCGTTGGCCACTTCATAGCGGACGAGAATTCGGTCGGTGCCGACTGCCACCCAATCGGAGTAGCCGCCGCTGATTCCGGTGATCTCCTCAACAGGGACGAAGGACCAGTCCACGGGTGAGGTGCCGAGCGCCACTTGGGTGAATTCGCGTCCGGCCCGCTCGTCGAAGCTCTGGAAGACCGCAACGATGCCCATCGGGCCGACTCCGGCAGTGGACATCCAGCGGCCGCCGTTGGCCGGCGCGGGCCCGAGCAAGCCATCGAAGTCGACGACTTCCCATCCGCCCGCCTCGTCTTCCCAGGCGACCATCGAGTCACCCTGATTCCCGTGACCGATGACCACGGCGCGGCCGCCGAAGGCGCCCACGTTGGTGACCCAATTGAAGTTGGGCATATCGGCGGCCTGTTGCCAGGTCCGCCCGTCGTTGGAGCGCCACAAGACGGCCCGGCCCCGGTTCATTTCAACTCCGAGAAACCCGTCGGGCAGAGCGAAAAGCGATGCCATCTCGGAGCCGGCTGTGAATGGCGACTCGACGGCATCGAATGTCATCCCATCGGCCGACACGAACACCTCGGAGAACACCGGCTCGCCGCCTTCGGGTAGGCCCATCTCCTCCCAAGTGACGAAGGCCACCGAGCCTATCGAATCGTCCCCCTCTTCGAAGAGTCGCCGGCATTCGTCCGACAGGCCGGCCGTGTCTCCGCCCGTTGCTTCCATCTCCCGCTCGCAGACCATGTGGGCCTGGTCCATGATCCGATGGTCGATGACTTCGACACCATCGGCCCGGGGGCTGTACCCATAGTCCCCTGAGAACTCCGGTGGTACCAGGCGGCGATAGTCGAGGTAGAACTGCGATTGCACGACCGCGACCACCGCATCGTTGTTGGCGGCGATTCTCGTTGAGAGCGTGGACCACTCGATTGGTGCGCCCCCCGGCGGTGCCGCCACCGTCGGGAGCAGCGTTGTGACCCAGGTGGCGCCTTCGTCGGTCGAGGCGCTGACGACGATCTCATCCGGTTCGTCGAAGTTGCCGGTTCCCGGCGCGGTCCCGATCAGATAGAGAGCACTCCCGCTCACCGCCATGTCTTCGGCCGAGTTGTTGTCGTCGAGAGATATGAGCTCCCAGTTCTCTCCATCGCCCGACTTGTAGATCGCCTTGGGCGGGGGCCAGTTGATGGCCTGTCCGGGTGCGGTGGAGAGGGCGTAGAACGTGCCTCCGGCAGTGGCGAAGAGGCGCTGCGAGTGCCCCAGCGGAGCCTCGATTGCGTACCAGTCGAGGTCGCCGGCCGATGTAATCGGAGCCGCGGCGACGTCGATCGGGGGAGGCGCCGGGGCCTGCGCTACGCCACCGCCGATGGGCCGCCCTCGGTTCTCCGGGGTGGGATCGTTCGTCAGGCTGCCGGCGATCCAGGAGAGTCCGGCGTAGAGCCCGACGAACCCGAAGAGCACGGCGGCGGCAGTGCCGCCGAACACGAGCATCTTGCGGCGGCGAGCCTCGCGCTCTTCTATGTCGGACTCCCAGCGCGGCTCGGGATCCAGCGGAGTCAGTTGGGTCGGGTCCAGATCGCGGTTCAGGGTGCCCTCCTGCGCCTTCAACACTACTGACGTCGCAGCGATGCGCCGAGTTCCCGGTATCAGGGGGTGATTTGCTCGGCGAGCCGCTCGATCTCAGGTGCAGTTGGATCGATCGAGCGCGCCCGACGCAGGACGGCAGCCGCCTCGGCACCGCGGCCGTTGTCGATGTAGAGCGTGGCGAGATTGGTGAGCGGAGTCGTGCTGCGGGGGGCGAGGTCGGCGGCGCGCAGCCACTCGGTTTCGGCACGCTCATCGTCGCCGGCAATGGCATATGCGTTGCCCAGCTCGAGGCGATAGCGAGCGTGCACCGGATCAGTGGCCACGAGCTCCTCCCACTCTGCGATCGCCTCCTCGAGGGTCGGGAGGTGGCGGGCGGCCTGGGCGAGCCGGAGCGTGAACGCGGCGTGCTCGGCGAGCAGGATTGGATCTCCTGGTGACAGGTCGAGGGCGGTGTCGAGGCGATCCACGGCACCTCGATACCCTTGGGGGGTCCGGGCCGCGGCCGCCGTCGCCGCGGCGATGACGTGGTAGCGGATCGAGTCCGGCCGGACGTGCGTTGCCAGGTCGGCCGCGTGCAGTGCATCGGCCTGGCGGCCCCGAGCCAGCTCTTCCAGTCCCCCGGCGACGTGGTGATCGGCGACCACATCGAGTGCCCCGACGAACAGGACGACCGCGGCGACCGCCATGAGGACGCGCCACAACCAGCGCGGGGGAGTGATGCCTTTCGCCGAGCTGTGAGGAGTTGCGGCCACCAGCAATCCGGCGAAGAGCCAGAACACGGGGTCGACCTCGGCGATAGGGAAGAGAAACCACTGCTGCACCACGTAGGCGACCACACCGGCGGCGACCCCGCCGAGCCAGGGGACCCCGCTGCCGAGGCCGCGTGCGGCCGCTCGTAACAGGAACGCCACCGCCGCCAGGTAGAGAGCCATGCCGGGAAGGCCCGTGGTCACTGCGACGTCGAGCGGCCCATTGTGCGCCCGGTCGGGCATCGTCTGGCGTGTGTAGCGGCGCTCGTAGTCGGCGTCGACGCCCTCGGAGAACGCCACTCGATAGCCCTCAAAGCCCACTCCGGCGATGGGGTGGTTGACGGCGACCGCGGCCCCGATCTGCCACTCATCGAGGCGGCCCCGGGTGGTTCCGTCAGTGAAGTCGAAGGCAGATGTGACTCGCGATCCGACGGGCGAGATGACGGCGACGATCACAAGAACCGCAAACGTGGCGACGACCGCCGGCCAGTTGCGCCGGAGCCACCGACGCTGGATGGCCAGGGTCACCACGGCCGCGGCGATCAGTCCGAGCCACCCGGCGCGCGTCTGTGACGCCAGCACGGCGAACAGGCCGAGCGCCACGGCGGCGTAGGCGAAGGAGCGCCATCGGGCCGACTCGAGCCCGTCCGCGGCTGCGCCGAGTGAGATCGGAATCAACAGTGCACAGGCCGCCCCCAGATAGGCGGCGGTGCCGTACGGCCCGCCGGGGCGGCCGGAAGCCGTTGCCAGGTCGACCGGGGCCAGGTCGAGCACCTCCAGAAGTGTGTAGGCGCCGATGACTGCAAGGGCGACGACGGCTGCCCGCAACAGCCCGACGATGGCCGGCAAGGTGGTGAGCTGCTGGCCGGCGAGAAACGCCCCGGCGAACAGGGCGACGGCGAAGAGGCCGAGATGCCGGTCGGGGGTTCCGATCCACGTGTACAGCGGATCGAGGGCGGTGATCCCGGCGACGGCTCCCCACACGAGAAACATCAGCCAGCCCACCGCGCTCGATTTGTGGATCTGGAGGGTCCCGAGCCGTAGCGCCAGGGCCGCCATCACGAGTGTGGCGGCGGAGACGAGCGCCCAGCGCAGCGGCCCGTACGGCGCCCAGCCCCATGGATCGACCGCCGCCGCCGAGCTCACCACGAGGACTGCGGCCGCCAGAGCGAGCGGTCGTACGTCGTCGGCCGAAGGGGACCCGTCCGCGGTCACAACCGCCTGCCGGGTCATCATCGCGACAGGGCGAAAAGCTCCAACTGGATCCCGTCGGGGTCCCGAAACTCGATCATCCAGCCCCAGCCCTCGACCTCCACAATGCCCGAGTGGGAGCATGCGGATTCGTCGAGAAGCGTCTCCCACTCCTCGAGCACCTCGCGGCTGGAGACATGGAATGCCAGGTGGTCCAGGCCCGTCCGCCGGGGGTCGAACGCCCCGCCTTCATGATCGGCGTGACATTGCAAGATGAGAGCTGTCTGGCCGATGAGGCACATCGCCTCCTCGCCCTCGAACTTGGAGCCCCGAAACGGCGCCTGCAGCAATGGGAGCTTCAACACGTCCCGGTAGAACTCCAGGCTCCGGTGCAGATCGGACACCGACAGCGAAACGTGGCTGACGCCCTGGACGAGTGCTTCCTGTTCCATGACCCGAGGCTAGTGGCACATTTCTCCCCCCGTTGAACGACGTAGTCGGGCAACGTTTGGGGGGAGTCCGGCCGTCGGGCCGGGAGGGGGGCGGGAACCCTTCGGGTTCCTTGGGAGTTGCTGCGCAACTCCTGGCGGAGGCGCGATGTGGGGCGGGTGTCCGCGGTCCGGAGTTCCTCCGCTTCCCCCTCCGTCCCCGCCCTCGTGCCTCGGGCGGGTCCACCAACTCGGGACGTTCGGCTATCGGCAGGACGGCGAGGCTCCCGGACCGCGTGGCCTCACCCAAACCCCCCTCGCCCCCAGCGCTCGCTGACGCTCGCGGGGGAGGAGGCATTTCTTGGCGGAGAGAGAGGGATTCGAACCCTCGAGGAGGCGTGAACCCCCTACTCGCTTAGCAGGCGAGCGCCTTCGACCACTCGGCCACCTCTC
>CAMYJM010000109.1 GCA_947258635.1 uncultured Acidimicrobiaceae bacterium | reverse complement strand
CGGTGCTCGATCACCCAATCGATAGCCGCGATCACCTGAGTGACATCCACCGCGCCGTGGGCGTCGGCGACCTTGACGTTGACGATCCTGGCCTCGGGGGCCATCCCGGTGAAGTCCTCGCCCTTGACCGACATCAGGTCGGTGGCGCCGTCAGAGCGCCCGGCGATGATCCCCGCCAGGTGCGTGCCGTGCCCGTAGGTGTCCAAGTAGCGCAGGTTGTCGGCTTGGGACTCAAAGGACAGGTCGGGACCGTTGATCACCTTACCCGGCCAACGCAACCCATCGACAGGCACCACCCCGGTATCGATCAAAGCCACATCGATCCCGGCACCGGTGTAGCCGGCCTCCCAGAAGTCGCTAGCTCCGGAGGCGGTCTGGGTGATGTAGTGCAGCGAACCCGGGTACTGCCCGGGGCTGTAACTACCCAGCGAGGAGGCGTCCTCCCACTGGTTGAAACCATCCGAATCCGGCGCCACCGGCGGCGTCGTAGTCGTCGTTGTGGGGGCAGCCGTAGTGGTAGTGGTCGTAGTCGTCGTTTCGCTTTGCTTGTTCTTGCCACCGGCCAACGCGGGGGCAGCCACGATGACGCTGGTGACCAACATGACCGCAAAAGCCATCGCAAAACCGCGTTGGCGGCTTCCGTCGTGTCGGGGGCGGGGTTCTTGCGGGTGCCGGTTCATCGGGGCCTCTCCGTGGCTTGTGGTGACTACACACTTTGTATCGGCAAATACCACTTTCCGTAGTCAGGACTAAAACGGTCGATGCCAAACGAACTAGTCACCAACCACCCCGCTTTCAACAAAACGCCTGGTCGCAATCCAAAGGGCTATCCCCCTCGATTCCAAACGCACTGGTCACCCTCAAGAACCCGCGCGCCCTACACCCTCCGCCCGTGACGCCCTCGATTCGGCTCAAAATGGTGCCACCCCAAAGGGAGCCGACCACAGAAGGAGACATCCGTCGCCAAGCCGGTCCCGGAGCACTTCTCCTGCCCGCCGTATCGTCGATGGCTGAGAACGGAACCAAACGCGCCGGCCGTGTGTTGTTATCAACGACCCGCGAGAGAGAAGAGTGCAATGACTGATCGCAAGCCAGAATTCCCAACCGCCGCCACCGACCTCCCCACCACCGATGATGAGTGGCGGCAGCGGCTGACCCCCGAGCAGTTCGCAGTCGCCCGCCAGGGCGGCACGGAACGAGCCTTCACCGGCAAGTACTGGGACGAGCACTCCGAGGGCGTCTACAACTGCGTGTGTTGCGACACGCCACTGTTCGAGTCCAAGACTAAGTACGAATCGGGCAGCGGCTGGCCGAGCTTCTTCCAGCCCATCAGCGACGACGTCATCAAGACCGAGACGGATCGCCAGTTCGGCATGGTGCGCACCGAGGTCAGATGCGCCGTGTGCGGCGCCCACCTCGGCCACGTCTTCCCCGATGGGCCGCAGCCAACCGGCATGCGTTACTGCATGAACTCAGCATCATTGGACCTCGACGCCACCGACTAGCTGCTAACCGGCTGCGCGCCGGGCAGCAGCCCCGCGCGGCGACATCAAGGCCGCCATACTCGCCGGTCTCGTCATGAATCCCGGCCCCTTGCTGAGCCTGCGATTCCCCACGTTGGCCAGGCGACCATCTAACTACCGGTATCGCCCTCCAATGCGCTAAGTTTGCCCCGGCCTATAGGACAGGAAGCCATGTCTGCAACACAACTAATGGTATGGATCGACCAGGATCTGTGCACCGGTGACGGAATCTGCGAGGAGATCGCACCTGACGTTTTTCAGGGACGCGACGACGGTCTCTGGGTGGTCAAGGAGCAAGCCAATCACTTCGGTGAGGACATCATCTTTGACGGCGGCGACGGACCCGGCCAGGGGCCCGAGGGCGCCAAGGGCGTGGCCCGGGTTCCGGACAGCCAGATCGACATCGTCGTCGAGTCGGCTGAGGAATGCCCCGGCGAGTGCATCATGATCGAGCCGTACGACGCTGAGATGATCGCCAACAGGATCTAGGTTTCTCTCGAAGCAAGGTCGGCCAGGGACCCCGTGAGTCGGCGGCTACGGCTCAGCGCGTAGCGAGCTGCCGCAAGCATCACAGAACCGCGCCGTGTCGGCATGCACCGCCGACCCGCACCCTCGGCACGACACCTCGCGTTGGCGTCGGCCGCCAACAACCTCGGCGGATACGATCCCGGTGGGCACCGCGATGACGCTGTAACCGATGATCATCAGGATCGCCGCCATCACCTGACCGGGCGGCGTCACCGGGGCGATGTCGCCGAAGCCGACCGTGCTCATCGTGACGATCGACCAATACAGGCCGCGAAACATCGAATCGAACCCGTGCTCCGGGCCTTCGATGAGATACATGCTCGAGCCGACGATGATGTTGATGAGCAACACCACGATGAGAAACACCACGACCTTGCGCGAGCTGGCCCGCAAGGCGCGCACCAAATAGTTGGCCTCACTCAACCAATGGGCCATCTTGAAGACGCGGAAGACCCGCAACAGGCGCAGCGAACGGATCACCAGCAGTGACTGGGCACCGGGCAGCACCAAGCTGAGGTACACCGGCAAAATGGCCAGCAGATCGATGAGACCGAAGAAGCTGCGGGCGTACCGGGCGGGACGGCGCACGGTCACCAGTCGGGCCACGTACTCGACGGTGAAAAAAATCGTCACGATCCACTCGAGCACCAGCAGCAGCGTGCCGTAACGTCGCTCGATCTGGTCGACCGTCTCCAGCATCACCAGCAGCACGCTGAACAAGATGACGACCAGCAGGGCCACATCGAAAGCCTTGGCCGCCGGGGTGTCGTGTTCGAAGATCACATAGCGGACGCGCTCGCGTCTCGCCGCCCAAGTGGTCACGCCGGCAAGCGTAAAGCAGGAGTTGGCGAAAGCTGCGGACCTTCGGGGAGCGCCGTCCCCCCGGCACCCGGCACCACAATCTCGACCCACGTCGAGAACCCAACGCGTCACTCGAAATGCAGCGACAAGGGCTTAGGGCGGCACGGAGCAACTCGAGCCAAGCCTGCTTGGCGCGAAACCTACCCTGTGATGTAGCGCTCGAGGTCGGCGATGAGGCTCTCCTGGAAGGTGATGACGGCGCTGACGACATCGCCGATCGAAATCACACCGACCAACTTGCCGGCCTCATCGACGACAGGCAGGTGACGGATTCTCTTGTCGGTCATCATCGCCATACAGTCACCGACGTTCGACTCGGGAGTGACCGTGAAGACATCCTTCGTCATGATGTCGCTCACCAGCATGTCGCGCGGCCCGACATCGGCCGTCAACATCTCACGGGCGAAGTCACGCTCGGAGATCACCCCAACCAGGGCATCTCCATCGACAACGAGGAGTGCCCCAACCTTGTGCTCGGCCATTTCCTGGAGAGCGGCGTACACCTGGTCTGTCGACCCAATGGAGTAGACGTCGGTGCCCTTCGCTTCCAGCAAGCTAGCTACGGTTCGCTTCACACAACCTCCTTAGGAACCCAGATAGTACGACACGGAGGATGGCATCGCGGCAGGATTGCGGATCAATCCTCGACTTCGCCCAGGTAGGCCTGGCGCATCTCCGGGTTGGCCAACAGCGCCGCCGACGTGTCGGCGAGCACGATCTGGCCGGTCTGTAACACGTATCCGTGATCGGCTATCGACAAGGCCATGTTGGCGTTCTGTTCGACCATGAACACCGTGGTGCCGGCATCGTTGATCTGCTGGATGATCTCGAAGTTCTGCGCCACCAGCACCGGAGCGAGCCCCATCGACGGCTCATCCATCAGAAGGACCTTGGGGCGCGCCATCAACGCTCGGCCGACGGCAACCATCTGCTGCTCGCCTCCCGACAGCGTGCCGGCGCTCTGGCTGAGGCGCTCCTTGACCCGCGGAAAGAGATCGAAGATGCGGTCGAAGTCATCATCCAGGCTGTCCTTGCGCAGGTAGCCGCCGATCTCGAGGTTCTCGCGCACCGTCATCCGCTTGAAGAGGCGCCGGTTCTCCGGGACCATCGACACGCCGAGTTCGACAACCTTGGCGGTGGGCAGGCCGTTGGTTTTGACGCCGTCGATCAGCACTTCGCCGGACGTTGGCGTCACCATGCCGAGAATCGTCTTCAAAGTGGTCGTCTTTCCTGAGGCATTCCCGCCGAGCAGACAGACCATCTCGCCGGGACGGATTGCGATGTTCACATCCTTGAGGATGTGCGCCAGGCCGTAGTGGGTGTTGACGTTGCGGAACTCGAGTACCGGAGCGACCTCACTCATGCGCCGCTCTCCGCCGGCCGCCCGAGATAGGCCTCGATCACATCCTCGTTGGAGGACACCTCTTGATACGACCCTTCGGCGATCTTGACACCGTGGTCGAGAACCACCACCCGATCGCTGACGTCGCGAACCACCTTCATATCGTGCTCGATCACCACAACGGTGAAACCTCGCTCGGAGGGCAGCCGACTGATGAGGCCCGTCAGCTCGGCGGTCTCGCGGGGATTCATACCCGCCACGGGCTCGTCGAGGAGCAGCAGCCGTGGCTGGGTGGCCATGGCCCGCGCGACCTCGAGGCGGCGCCGGTTGGCATAGGAGAGGGCGAAGGCCGGCTGGTCGAAGCGGTAGCCGACCAGACGGGAACCGAAGAACCCCAGAATGTCCTTGGCCCGCGCGGTGATTTCCGCCTCCTCCTGTTTGAAGGCCTTGGTCCGGAAGATTGCCGGCATCATGCCCTGATTGGTTCGGCAGTGCTGAGCCACCATCACGTTCTCGAGCACCGTCATGTTGGGGAACAACCGCACGTTCTGGAAGGTCCGGGCGATTCCGCCCCGGGTGATGTCGTGCGATTCCCAGCCGGAGATGTCTACTCCGTCGAAGATGATCTCACCGCTGTCGGGGGCGAACATGCCCGAAATCACGTTGAAGAACGAAGTCTTGCCGGCGCCGTTGGGCCCGATGACCGAGACGATCTCGCCCTCGTCGATGTGGAACTCGACGCCCTGGAGAGCCTTGACACCGCCGAAAGCCTTGTGGAGGTCGTTGATTTGCAGCAGCGCCATCAGGCTTCCCCGGTCGCTTCGTCGACGAACTCGCCCGACTTGTCGAGCCAGGCATCCTGCGTGAGCTCGTCCTGATGCAGCTCATGCTGGCGGCGGACATTGGGCACGAGGCCCTCCGGCCTCTGCAGCATCATGTAAACCAGGATCACGCCGTAGATGAGCAGCTTGAACTCGCCGAACTCCTGCAACAAGCCGGGTTGGCGGGGGCCGCCGAGCACGCCGATGAGGACAAAAGCTCCCACGGCGACTCCGACGATGTTCCCCATGCCCCCCACAATCACTATGACGAGAATCACGATTGAGATGAGGAGCTCGAACGAGGTGGGGAAGATCGAGCCCAGCTTGGCGGAGAACAGGGCGCCGCCCAGCGCCGCGAGAACAGCTCCAACGACGAAGGCCGAGAGCTTGCTCTTGACGGTGTCGATGCCCATGACCTCGGCGACCGACTCGTCCTCACGCATGGCCGTCCACGCTCGCCCGACGCGCGAGTTCAGCAGTGCGTGCGATACCCACGCCGACAGCAAAACCAGCGCCAGGGCGAAATAGAAGATGTACTGCGGATCGCTGCCCGAGACGGTATCGAATCCGAGCGGGATGCCGGGGATCTGACGGATCCCGCCGGCACCGCCGAACCAGGGAGCTGCGGCATCCGACAGGAAGGTGATGCGGACGATCTCGCCAAAACCAAGGGTCACGATCGCCAGGTAGTCGCCACGAAGCCGAATGACCGGCGTGCCGACCATGATGCCGGCAAAGACCCCGACAACCACCACAACGGGCAACGTGTACCACCACGGCCACTCCGGCTTGAAGAACGGCGACAAGGGACTGGTGAGCACCGCCGAGGCGTAGGCCCCGACGGCAAAGAACGCTACGTACCCCAGATCGAGCAGCCCGGCAAACCCGACCACGATGTTCAGCCCGAGCGCCATGAGCAGGAAGATCCCGGTCGTGGCGAGAATCTCAGACAGCAGGCTCCCCAGGACCCATGGCGAAGCGATCACCATGGCGCCGATCACCGCGCCCGCGATGAGCGAGTTTCTCGTGCGAACCTTCGGGTCGGCCGCTTGCACCAGCTCGCGGAGGCGAGACCTTTCGCCGCGCTCCCGACCCGCCAGGTAGAACGCGATGGCGCCTACGACGAGCGCCGGGATGATTCTCACCGCACCGTCGCGGTACAGCTGGCGAACGAGGCTGGTGAGACCGAACGAGCGCAGTATCTGTCCGATCACGTCCTCGAGCAATGCAAAGACGATGACGGCAACAGGCGCCGCGATAATCCGGCGCCGCAGCTTCGCCGACACGAGATGGAGCGCCCCGCCGGCGGCCCCGAGCGCTCCGGAAATCCCGATCAGCGCCACCGCGCCGAGCGCCAGCTGCGGATCGGTGATGCTGTCGCTGAACGTGAGCAGCTGAACGAGCTTGGGGCTGAGCCTGGTGAAGACATCTCGCAGGTCGAGCGTGTTGGTGATCAGGACGAGAACGAAGAGCCCGGCACCGCCGATCAGCCCGACGATGAGGCCGGCGAGTACATGGCTCGGGGTCTTCTCGGTAGCTTCCATCCCTTCGAGCACCGGCTCGTCGCCCACCTTGTAGCCGGCGACGGGAACGTACCAGAAGAGTGCCAGGAAACCCAGACTGAGCAGCCGGTCAATGATCATCCGCTCATCGAACTCCTCCACCATCCCGATGGCGGCTGTGAAGCTCAAGACGACGGCGACGATGAGCCCGGCCCGGATGACCTTACGAAGATCGAAGACGCCCCGAGTCATCCGCGCTCATCCTGCGAGAGCCGTTCTCCGAGCAGCCCGGCGGGCCGGAACACGAGAACCAGAACCAGTGCGGTGAAGGCGACGACATCCTTCAGCTGAGACACGCCCGGTATGTTCCAGCCATCGAGGATCAGCAAGGGGCCCACGCCCTCGAACAGCCCGAGCAGGATTCCTCCCAGCATTGCGCCGACGATGTTGCCGATGCCGCCGAGCACAGCGGCCGTGAAGGCCTTGATGCCCGGCAAGAAACCTGTGTCAAACGAGACGCCGCGGAACAGCATCGCCCACATCGACCCGGCGATACCGGCCATTGCCCCGCCCACGGCAAAAGTGGTAACGATCGTGCGGTCCACGTTGATGCCCATCAAGGCCGCGATTTCCTTGTCTTCGGCGACGGCCCGCATCGATCGGCCCGTTCTCGTCTTCTCCACGAACACATAGAGGCCGGCCATGCTGATGACGGAAATGGTGATGACCATCAGCTTGGTTCCCTCGATCTCGAGCCAGCCGAGCCCGAGAATGTCGACCTTGTCGAGTAGGCCCCTGGGCGGTTGGGGAACGCTCTTGTTCGAGATCCCGAATAGGAAGGCAGCCGAATACTGGAGGAAGAACGACACACCGATCGATGTGATCAG
>CAMYJM010000108.1 GCA_947258635.1 uncultured Acidimicrobiaceae bacterium | reverse complement strand
TCATCGACGCGTCTGTCTTGGTAGACGCATTCTTCGGCGATGTTGCGACGGCCACCCGAATCAATGGTGAGGAGCTCCATGCCCCGCATCTGATCGATCTCGAAGTAGCGAGTGCGCTGCGTCGACTGGAATCGGCCGGCGTGGTCGCCGGATCGGATGCCGCCAGGGTTCTGTGCGCCTTGCGAATGGCGAACCTGCATCGCCACAGCCACCGTGATCTGCTCGGCCCGATCTGGGCGCTGCGCAACAACCTGAGCCCGTACGACGCGGCATACGTAGCGCTCGCCACCGCACTCGACGCCCCCCTCGTCACCACCGACACCAGACTGGTGGCCGCGCCCAATCTGACCTGCGCCGTCGAGCTCGTCTAGTTGTCACGTCTAGCCGGATAGGCCCTCAGCCCAGCCAGCGCTAATCCAGCTCGCCGACCGCGACGAGGGTGCCGATTGTGGCCGCCGAGCCGGCCTACCTGGCGATCCCGCGCTACGAGCTGCCGTGACGCACCCCGTTTCCCTAGTCTGGTGGTATGGCAACGGAGAAGGTGCGGCTACGGATCGGGAGCCTGGCGAAGGCGGTTCTGGTCACCGGTCAGGCCTATCAGGATCCCAAGGACGCGCTCAACGAGTTCGTCTCGAATGCGGCGGACGAGTACGCCGAGGCCGATCGGCCGGGGGAGCGGATCCGGGTGATCTTGCGCCGCAAGGGACGCTACCCGGTCGTGGCGGTCGACGACGATGGGCGGGGTATGACACCGGATCGTCTGCGCGAGGTGGCCCGCAACCTGTTCAAGTCGGTGAAAGTCGACGATGAGCGCACTCTCGGCGAGAAGGCCATCGGGTTGCTGGCGTTTCAACAGCTCGGCGCGCGTTGTGACATCGTGTCGCGCGTCTCGGGCTCGAGCGAGACGTGGTTGCTTCGGCTCCACAGGGGGGCCGCCACCGCAGAGCTGCGGCCGGAGAAACGGCGCGCCCGGGCGACGCCGGGGACCACGGTGTACGTCGCCGAGCTCGATCGGGAGATCCTGCGTTCGATCACGCAGCGCAAGGTCGTCGACTACTTGCGGCGGCGGCGGGCGGCGGCCCTCGAGGCCGGTGAGTACGTGATCGAAGTGCAGGAGGGACGCGCCGTCGAGCTGGTGACTCCCGAACAGCCTGAGGGCATCGCAGTCCGGCTGGCCCCGCAGCGCACTCTCTGGGGGACAATCGAGTTCAGCCTTTTTGTGGCTCCGGGCAAGGACGGCTCGCGGCGGGTTACCGTGGCGGGACGGGCGGGCACCACGATCATCGATTCAATCTGTGAGCTCGACGAGTTCGACACCGAGCCGTGGAACTCGGGCCAGGTGTCGGGGCGGGTTGTCTTTCCCGGTCTCCAGCAGACGGCGGGTCGGCGGGCGATCCTGCGCGATGACAACGCATACCCGCTTTTCACCGAGGCCGTCCGGGCCACCGAACCGGCCCTGCGCGCCATGTGCGAGCGCGTCAACGAAGAAGTCGATCGAGCTACCGCCGATCGGCTGTCCGATACCCTGCGCCGGGTGTTCGGGGCGGTGGCTGCCGGCGTCGCCCAACGGAGACGTCACCGATCAGGAGCCGCGGCTCGAGGATCTCAAGCCGGGCGATCCGGCTCCGTCGCCCGAGCCATCACCCGGCTCCAACCCGGCGATGCCCGATCGGGCCCGCACCTCCCGATTGCCGTCGATCGCGCCCGACCCGGATCCCGGTGAAGGCCGCAGCCGCTTCGACCCGGAGTCGAGGATCGTCTACTACAACGAGGGACACGCCGATTATCTGTTCGTCAAGACGGACGAAGCTGCCCTGCTCGACTATCTGGCGTCTCTCATCGCCAAGGAGTACGTCGTCTACAACAACCCGCGGGCCCAGCCGGAGTTCCTCGCCGAGGAGCTCGTGCGAATGCTGGTACGGGTGAGACGCCACCTCGAGCGGCGGCGGTAGCCGGCCGCGACGTCCGATTCAAGAGGCTCGTGCATCTCGCGGGCAATCTGTCGCACCGTCCTCGTACTTTGGCGTCATACGGCGAGCGTTCCTACCACGGTAGGAATGCTCGAGTATCATTCCGGACATGAAGGTCAACAAGATGAGCATTTCGATGGACCCCGAACTGAGCGAACGGGTGCGAGCCGCCGCCGAGCGCGCCGGCCAGCCGCTGTCGGCCTGGATCGCCGAGGCCGTGGCCGCTCGGCTTCGCTCCGACGCGGTCACCGAGTACCTCGCCGACTACCAAGCCGGGCATGGCGCCTTTACTGCAGATGAACTGGCAACGGCGCGGCGTGAGATCGGCCTGTGAGCGCCTTTGTGCTCGATGCCGGAGCGTTGATCGCAGTGGAACGTGACGATCGATCGATGCTGGCCCGGCTCCAAGTGGCTGCCGACGAGAACATCGGGCTGCGAACCCACGCCATGATCGTCGCCCAGGTGTGGCGCGCAGCCGACGGTCGCCAAGCCAAGCTGGCTCGGTTTCTCTCAGCCGTGCGGGTTGCCGCCATCGGGGAGCCGGAGGGTCGCCGGGCCGGAGAGCTCTGCGGGGCGGCGAACACGGAGAACCCCACCCATGCGGCGCTCGCCCTCCTGGCACGTCCCGGGGATTGGATCCTCACCAGCGACCCCGACGACATGCGCCACCTGGTGGAAGCCGCCGGATCGGGGGCGACGATCGTCGCGATATGAGCGCCCCATCGCACGTGGCAAGATGCCGTCGATGCAGACTCCCGAGCACCACCGCCTTGGCGCAGCTCACGATGATGAGGCGTCGTGGTATCTATGGGGCCCGTACCTGTCAGAACGGGCCTGGGGCACCGTGCGGGAGGACTACAGCGCCGATGGCGACGCCTGGGGCTACTTCCCTCACGATCACGCTCCGTCCCGGGCGTACCGCTGGAACGAGGACGGCATCGCCGGGATTTGCGACGACCATCAGTACCTGTGTTTCGCCGTCGCCATGTGGAACGGCCAGGACCCGATCCTGAAAGAGCGCCTTTTTGGCCTGGACAACCACGAAGGCAACCACGGCGAGGACGTCAAGGAGGCCTACTGGCATCTCGACGCCACCCCCACCCACAGCTACCTCGAGATGCGCTACCGCTACCCCCAAGCCCGCTTCCCATACGATGAGCTCCGGGAGGAGAGCGCCCGGCGGACTGTGCACGACCCCGAGTACGAGCTGATCGACACCGGCATCTTCGATTACGACCGCTACTTCGACGTCGACATCGAGTACGCCAAGGCGGCGGTCGACGACATCGTGATCCGAATTCGCGTCGCCAACCGTGGTCCCGAGGCGGCCCGGCTCGATCTGCTGCCGACCCTGTGGTTTCGCAACACGTGGGCGTGGGGCTACGACGCGGGGCCGATGCACGACGTGCCGGGCAAACCCCGCATCGACCTGGTGGACATCAGTGAGGGCTACATCACCTCGCATGCCGAGCATCCGGTGCTCGGCACCTACCGCTGGTACGCCCTCGGTGCCCACGATCTGTGGGTCACCGACAACGAGACGAACTCGGGGCGCCTCTTCGATGCCGCCGATTCGCCCCGCTACACCAAGGATGCCTTCGGGCGCCGTCTGATCGAAGGCGACGCCGCCGCGGTCAACTCGAACCGTTCCGGGACCAAAGCCGCCGTGTGGTATCGCATCGAGCTGGCCGCCGGCGAGGCGACGACCGTGCTGCTGCGGCTGGCGGCGAGCGACCTCGCGGATCCCTTTGGGGACGCCGCCGAGATCATCGCCGCGCGGCGACAAGAGGCGGACGCCTTCTACGACACGGTGCACCCGGCAGGTGCGGCCGACGAGGAGCGCCGGCTGCAGCGGGCCGCACTGGCCGGCATGGTGTGGGGCAAGCAGCTCTACTCCTACGACGTGGAGCAATGGCTGCGCGGCGACCCGGCCGGGCCGGCTCCTCCGCCACAGCGGCTCACCGGGCGCAATGCGGGCTGGGAGCACTTCAACTCCCACGACGTCTTCTCGATGCCGGATCCCTGGGAGTACCCCTGGTTCGCGGCATGGGATCTGGCCTTCCACTGCTTGCCGCTCGGCCTGATCGATCCGGTTTTCGCCAAGGGCAATCTGCGTTTGCTGACCCGGGAGTGGTTCATGCATCCCAACGGGCAGGTGCCGGCCTACGAATGGAATTTCGGCAATGTCAACCCTCCGGTGTTCGGGTGGGCGGCCCGGCGCATATTCGAGCTGGACCACCGCTGGGCGGGCCGCCCCGACCCTGCCTTCCTCGAGGCCACGTTCCACAAGCTGCTGCTGACTTTCACCTGGTGGGTCAACCGCAAGGACACCGACGGCAACAACGTCTTCCAGGGCGGGTTCCTCGGCCTCGACAACATCGGGCTGTTCGACCGCTCCAAAGAAGCCCCCGGCGGCGGGCACATCGACCAGTCGGACGGCACTGCCTGGATGGCCTTCGCCACGCTCGGCATGCTGCGGCTCTCGCTGGAGCTGGCGGAGACCCGGCCGGCATACGAGGACATCGCCACCAAGTTCTACGAGCATTTCCTGTCGATCGCCAAGGCCATGAACGCTTCGGATCACTCCCTGTGGGACGAGGAGGACGGCTTCTTCTACGACGTCCTCCACCTGCCGGACGGTCGCATCGTCCCGCTCCGGGTGCGCTCCCTGGTCGGATTGATATCGCTCCTCGGTGTCGAGGTGATCGAGTCGGAGTTGATCGCTTCCAATCCGGACTTTCGCCGCCGCATGCGGTGGTTCTCCCGGCACCGGCCCGATTTGGCGAGCCAGGTGGCCTCGATGGACCGCCACGGGGTGGGACACCGGGTGCTGATGTCGGTTCTGGACGAGTCGAAGCTGCGGGCGGTGCTGCGCTACCTGCTCGATCCGGACGAGTTCCTCTCGCCGTTCGGGATCCGGTCGCTCTCGAAGTACCACGAGGCGCATCCGGTGGCGGTGAATATCGGCGGCATGGACTACACCGTTGCCTACGAGCCGGGGGAGTCGGAGACCGTGATGTTCGGCGGCAACTCGAACTGGCGCGGTCCGATCTGGTTCCCCTTGAACTACCTGATCATCGAGGCACTGCGCGAGTACCACAGCTTCTACGGAGACGAGCTGACGGTGGAATACCCGACGGGGTCCGGCCACGAGGCGACGTTGGAGGAGGTGGCCGCCGACCTGTCGCGGCGCCTCGTGGCGTTGTTCCTCCCCGACGGCGAGGGACGGCGCCCGTTCCACGGCGGCCGGAACCGACTCCAGGACGACCCCGCCTGGTGCGATCTGCTGCTGTTCCACGAGTACTTCAACGCCGAAACCGGTGAGGGCCTCGGCGCTTCCCACCAAACCGGCTGGACCGGCCTGGTGGCCACCCTCATCGACGAGCTCGGACGGAGCTGAGCGACCCAACGACGCGAAACGGTCCGGCCCGGCGGGGCCGGACCGTCCGCACGGTTGGTTGTTGCTAGCCGGGGACTCCGAGGAACCCGATCTGGACACCCATGGCCGGCGTCTTGATCGCAGCAGGCATGTTCGCCGGATCGAGCGCGCCGTGTTCGGCCACCACGACGTGGTACTCAGCTCCCTGAGCATTCTCAACAGCGATGCTGCCGCCGAAATTGACGTTGCCGCTCGCGCCGGTCACATGACCCGCTACGTGCGAGACATTGAACCCGGTCTCACCAGGGCGCTCCGCGGCGTCATCGAATCCGCAGCCATCGACACAGTTCTCCGGATGCGAGAACGTGAATGCCCACAGGGTGTACACGTTGCCCGGGACCAGGTCGCCGGTCCTCACCGTTATCGCGGCCCGGCTGGTGGTCGCCGTCAGGCTGATCGACGAACCGTCGACTTCCGCCATTCCGGGGAGCGTCAGCATGGTCGAGGATTCCTGCACCGTGCCGGCGGCTGTTGCCAGCGGAAGCGCTACGAGCATCCAAGCGAACGTTGCTGCCACGATTACTTTCTTGCGCATGGGATCTCCCATCCCTCGTCGTGGCGCCGAATGAACACCATCGGCCTTGCAGGACCCTTTCACGTCGCTTAATCCGCCTGAAAGGTTTTCGACTATTCCCTCGCGATGGGCGTCTGAGATGGCGTAAGGTTGTGGTGACTGGGAGAAACCAATTGGAGCATCGGGTCGCTAGCGCGCGCGACGTCCATGACGCTGCCCGCGCTCAGCTCAGCGTTGCCGTGCAGCCGCGGATCGAAGCCAATCCCCTACGCGTCGCCGCGCGGGGCCCATGTCGAGCGGCGGCCCCCCTGCCCCGGTCTGTTCGAGCCCTCGGTTAAGTCGACTGAAAGGTCTTGCTGATGAGATGCCACTCGAGGCTGAGGCTCACCGAGCCATAAGCCTCCGGGAGGAGAGAGACTGTGGAGTTCAGGATCCTGGGTCGTATCGAGGTCACCGATGACGGCATACTGCTAGACCTCGGGCCGCTCAAGCAGCGCTCGCTGCTGGCGCTGCTGGTGATCAACGCCAACCGCACCGTGACCACCGACCGCATCCTCGAAGAACTATGGGGAATCGATGCCGAGGGCAAGGAGAACGCCCTGTGGGTATACGTCTCTCGCCTGCGTTCGGTTCTCGAAAAGGAGCGAAGCGAACCAGCGGTGCTCTTGACCCGCGATCACGGCTATTCGCTCACCGTCGAGCCCATGTCCGTGGACGCTTCCCGGTTCGAGGCCGAGGTCGCTCAGGGCCGCTCGCTAATCAAGGACGACCCGGCGGCAGCCTCGGAGCAGCTCGAGGCGGCGCTCTCCTTGTGGCGCGGGGATGCGTTGGAGGACTTCCGCTACGACGACTTCGCTCAAGCTGAGATCAACCGGCTCGACGAACTCCGCGTGGCGACCTTCGAGGCGCGGATCGAGGCCGATCTTCGGCAGGGGAGATCGGGTGAGCTGATCGGCGAACTAGACGCGCTTTCGAGTGCCCACCCGCTCCGTGAGCGACCGATCTGCCTGAAGATGTTGGCGCTCTACCGAGCCGGGCGGCAAGCAGATGCGCTGCGCGCCTACGAGCAATTCCGCCTGCTGCTGGGCGAAGAGCTCGGTATCGAGCCCTCGCCGGAGCTGCACCGGATGGAAGAACAGATTCTGCTTCACGACTCGCGGCTGCAGGCGCCGAGGGGGCGCCGGACGGCGGCCTCACCGTCGCCATCCATGGTGAATCCCTTCAAGGGCCTCCGCGCATTTCGCGAGGGCGATGCCGAGGACTTCTTCGGACGGGACCGTCTGGTTGCGGACGTGGTGCGACGTCTCGACGATGGGCTCCCGCTGGTTGCACTCGTCGGTGCGAGCGGTTCCGGCAAGTCAAGCGTCGTCCAGGCAGGAGTCGTCCCGGCCCTGCGCAAGAACGCCATTGAGGGCTCTGATTCCTGGTTGGTGGCTCAGATGGTGCCCGGGTCGCGGCCGTTCGCCGAGCTGGAGGCAGCGTTGCTGCGAGCCGCCTTCGACCCACCCGACAGCCTCTCCGCGCTCCGTGAGGGAGAGCGGTTGGGCATTCTGCGAGCTGCCCTGCGCGTTCTGCCCGAGCCGGCTTCGCGCCTCCTCCTCGTCATCGATCAGTTCGAGGAGCTGTTCACCCTCGTCAAAGACGAGACGACGCGACAACAGTTTCTCGATGCTCTGGTCGAAGCGCTGTCCGACCCGCACAGTCGCGTTACGGTTCTGCTCACGCTGCGGGCCGATTTCTACGACAGGCCGCTGCAGCATGCGCCGATCGGAACGATGATCGGAGCGGGCGTGGTCAACGTGGTGCCGATGACGCCGGACGAGCTGGAACAGGCGGTAAACGAGCCGGCGGCACGCGCCGGCATCACCGTGGAGCCGGCGTTGATGGCTGAAATGCTCAGCGACGTCATCGGTAGACCGGGGGTGCTCCCGCAGTTCCAGTACACGTTGACGGCGCTGTTCGATCGACGGGTCGACCACAAGTTGAAGGCCGAGGCTTATCGAGCCATGGGTGGCCTCGCCGGGGCGCTGACTCGCCGGGCTGTTGAGCTCTTTGCCGGGCTCAGCAAAGGCGAGCAGCAGGCCGCTCGCCAACTCTTCCTGCGGCTCGTTTCCATAAGCAACGGCGACGAGTGGTCGCGACGAAGGGTCCCGGCAGAGGAATTGATCGCCTTGGACCTCGATATCGTGGAGTTGCAGGCGGTCATCGACGCGTACGGCGACGCCCGGCTCTTGACGTTTGATCGCGATCCCGTCGCGGGTGCTCCGACTGTGGAGGTGGCCCATGAGGCACTGCTGACGGAGTGGGAGCGCCTTCGGAAGTGGATCGACGCTGCACGTAGCGACATCCAACGTCAGTTACGCCTGGCGACAGCGGCAGACGAGTGGCGGTCCTCGGCGGACGATCCGGACTACCTCCTCGCCGGATCCCGGCTGGCAGAGTTCGAGCTGTGGGCTCAGCAAACGACGCTGGCGTTGACCGACGCGGAGCGCACATTCCTCACGACATCCGTGGAACATCGAGGTGAAGGCAGCGCCGCCGAACGCCGGCGCAATGAGCAAGAGCAGGCGTTGCGGCGGCGCGCCAAGAATCGGCTGTGGGGCCTGGCAACAATGGCGGTCACAGCGGTCGTCTTGGTTTTTGGCGCACTACAGGTTCCATCCGCGTCACCGAGCCCAGGGGAGGAGCAGAGTCAGCTAGCCCCCGGATCGGCCTTGGAGCGGTGGGTGAGCCGGGTGCAGGCCATGGTCGATGCGGCAAACAGGGGGCGACTCGATGATTATCGGGCGCTCTTCACCAATGATGCGGTGATCCTGGGCGAATCGATCGATCTTGGAGTCGAAGAAGCCCTGTTCGCGGCCGGGGTGCGCTGGGAATTCATCAGCGAGCCGTTCGAATCGTGTGCACTGGGCGCGTCGATCGCACCTTGCGCGCTCGATTCTCCGCCCCGTTCGGTTTCCAGGCGCTGAGCCAACACGAGGCTTTCGCCGCGCGGTTCAGCGACTGGCTCGAGCAGGCGCACCCGCAGATCGCCGGCGGCTTCGCTCCGCTGGTAGCCACTCGAATGCCGGCGGCGGAGGACGTTCCGGTCGCGCTCGGCTACGTCGCCGAGTTCGTCGCTCAGTCGAAGCTCTATCCGCAGCTGCCAACCCGCAGCGGCCAACCACTCAACCCGTAGAACCGTCAACGCCGAGGAGGAGAAGAGATGAAGCGCACCGTTCCGGCACTACTAGTGACACTGGCGCTGGTCGCAGCCGCCTGTGGCGCAACCGAGGTTGAAGCTGGGGTCGAAACCCCGACGCCTGCCGTGGAGCCACTTGATGTCAGTGCTCGTGACCAGTCCGCTTCCGCGGAGGATGCGCCTTCCGCGGGAGATGTGCGTTTCACGGAGGATGTGCCTTCCACGGAGATGCCGCCGACTGCCCCGACCGGCGGTACGCCGCTGCCGGACTTCGAGGGCGCCGTCTCGGGTGACGACGCCGCCGCAAGGTTGCCACTCGGCGTGGTGAACGAGTTGCCCGGCGATGAGTACCTGGATTTCCTATTCGAGTTCTGTTTCGAAGGCTGTTTCCGAGACGCCCACTTCGTTGACTCGAGCAATCCGCATGTGGGCTCGGGGCCGTGGACGTCCGGCCGGGCGTTCCATGTCCGGCACGGATTCATCAACGAGGGCGACGAACCGCTGGGGGATGGGTTCGATGTGGTTCTGTATGTCACACCGATGGAAGGGGGACCGTCGGAGTTCGGCGAGTTCGAATCGGGCGCGACCACGAAGTACACGTCGGACTTCGCACTGAGGGGCGTCAGCCACCAGTGCGGGCCCACTTACAAGAGCCAGACCGATCCGCAGACCTGTGAATGGTTCGTCCACGACTTCCCCGATGGGCTCCCGGAAGGCCGCTTCGCGCTGTGGGCGGTGTGGCAGGCGCCCTGCTCGTACTGGCTCGAGTCCGGTTTCACCGAGTCGTGTGGCGACGCCGACGAGGTCGTCTCATTCTTCTCGTCGGGCGTCGACTCGCCGTTCGGGTCCTTCTCTCCCTCATTCACCGAGGTCAACGAAGCGCAACTGACCGCGGACCAGATCCGCGAGTTGTACGGCGACGTTGGCAGGCCGTTCGATCCGGGCGCCCCGATCGATGCGAGCGGCGCCGTCGCCAATCCGAGTACGTCGCAACCCGACTTCACAGGCGCGCTGTCCGGAGATGACGGTGCCGGGCCCCTACCGCTTGGCGACGTGAACGATTTGCCGGGGGTCGACTACCTGGACTTCCTTTTCGAGTTCTGCGCGCCCGAGTGTTATCGGGATGCTCACTTCATGGACCCCACTAATCCCGGCGTCGGTTCCGGTCCGTGGACGTCCGGGCGGTCGTTCCACGTCCGTCACGGGTTCGTCAACAACGGCGATGATCCGCTTCCGGCGGGTTTCGGAGTCACGATGTACATCACCCGCTGGGGCGAGTACGAGGGAGGCAGCGACGAGTTCGCCGTTGGGCAGACCTACCGGTTCACTTCTGACTATGTCATGCGCGGTCCGAGTGAGCGGTGCGGTCCCGGGTACAAGACCCAGGTGACCACACAAACGTGTGAGTGGTTTGTCCACGACTTCCCGGACGGCCTCCCGGATGGCCGATAC
>CAMYJM010000107.1 GCA_947258635.1 uncultured Acidimicrobiaceae bacterium | reverse complement strand
GCTGACCGACACCCCACCCGAGCGGCGGCTCCAGGAGTATCGAATGCGGCAGTTTCTGCTCGCGGCAGCCGGAGCGGTGGGTGGCTTTGTGGTCGGGACCGCCTTCAACCGCAGCACCGTGATGACCCTGGTTCTGGCGATTGCCGGGTTCGCCGGCGGCGGCTCCTTTTGGAGGGGCAAGATCGATCGAGCCATCGAGGAGCGAACGGCCCGAATGCGCATCGAGCTGTACACGATCAACCAGTTGCTCGCGATGCGGGTGCGAGTCGGCGGTGGCGTCGTCTCGGCGGTGCGAAACGTGGTCGAGCGCGCCCGCGGTGCCGTCATCGACGAGCTCGGTGAGGCTCTGCGGCTGCACTTCTCGGGCATGTCGGCCGGAGCGGCGTTTCGGCATATCGCCGACCTGACACCCGAGCCCCATGCCCGCCGCACCTATCAAGTTCTGGCAACCGCGGATGAACGTGGTTCCGACCTCGCCGAGGCGCTGCTGGCGCTGAGCGAGGACATACAGGAAGACAGAAAAGAAGCAATCCGGCGCCAAGCGGTCCGGCGGCGAGCGACGATGCTCATCCCGATCATCGTCATCCTCGCTCCGATTCTCTTGCTGTTCGTGGGGGCCCCGTTGCCCTTCATTGTGTTGCGGAATCTGGGATGAATGGGAAAAGGGCAAATCAAGGGAAAGGGAGAAACTATGTCACGGTTCATGGTCTCAATGCAGTGCCGAGCCGCCGAGATGCGGCGCCGGCTCTCGGGCGAAGACGGCTTCCAGACGGCCGAGGCGATCGGGATCGCTGCCGTCGGGATCGTTGTCCTCAGCGGCATCATGGTGCTGCTCGAGGTCCTCGGGGTCGATGTCATCAACTGGCTGCGGAGCCGCTTCGGCGTCGGCAGCTAGCGGGAGGGCGCTCCGTCGAAGAGGGCGGCTTCGTCGTCATCCAGTGGGTGGGGATGGTGATCATCGCCATGGCCCTGCTCATCCTGGTCTCGAACGCGGTGGCCATTCAGTACGCCACCGGCGCAGTCCGCACCGCCGTCGACGAGGCGGCGCGGACGGGAGCCCGCCTCGACGGCACTCCGGCGGAATGTGTGGAGCACGGCACGGAGGTGCTGCGCGGCCCCGGTGGGTTGCTGCGGGGGACGATGGGCGACAGCATCGTCATCACTTGTGCGGCCGTCGGTTCGGTGATGGTCGCCAGCGCCACCGGCGAGTTCGAGTGGTGGTTCGGCGGGGTGCCGGCGGTGTCGGTCGACATCGTCGGGCGGTCGGTGATCGAACCGGCTGTGAGCGCATCGCCGTGACCCGCGCATCGCCTCCCGCTCTGACTCGCCAGGCGGGGTTCACGACGCCGGAGTGGCTGCTCGGCATCGGCCTGATCATCATGCCGGTAGTCGTCATCGTCGCTTCGATCGCTCCGTGGTATCAGCGGGCCAACATGGCAACTTTGATCGCCCAAGAGACGGCGCGGGTGATGGTTCTCGCCGACGACTGGGACAGCGGTGAGGCGGCGGCGAGGATGCTGGCCTTCGAGATTGCCAACAACCACGGCTTCACGGCCGGGGATTGGTGCGCCAGCCCGGCTCCCGGCTGCCTCTGGATCGGCATCGGAGGTACGGCACCGGGCGTGATCCGGCGCGGTTCGGAGGTCGCGGTGCAGGTGGAGTTGCCGATTCCCGGCGTCGTCGTTCCCGGAGTCGGCGAAGTTGCCCAGTTCCAGTGGTCGCAGTCACACACGGAACGCGTCGACGATTACCGCAGCATCGAGGTGCCCGGTGGGTGACCTGCGCCGCGACGAGGGAGGATTCTCGGCTCCGATCATGGTGCTGATCATGGCGATGATGGTGCTGTTCATCGGAGGTATCTCGATCGACCTGTGGCGGGTCATCGCCGATCACCGTGAGGTTTCGGGCCTTGCCGACGGTGCCGCCGTTGCCGGCGCTACTGCGGTGGACATTGCCGCCTACGAGGCCGACCCGACCCAAGATCCGATCCTCGATCCGGCTCTGGCCACGCAGCGGGTGTGTCGGTACATGGCGGATCACGAGGGCGTCACCGCCTGTCCCAGCGTCACCTTGACGGTGGATTTTGCGCCCGATCTCTCGGCGATCGCGGTGAGTTACCAGCGGGAAGTGGAGTTGACGTTCCTGCGGATCGTCGCGGTCGGCGGGGCGGAACCGATCGTGGTGTACTCCGACGCCCTCGTCGAACTGCAGAGGGGCACGCCGTGATCGTCGGCCGTCGCAGCTAAGGACAATCAGTGTACGGATGGCGACTGCTCATGGCGGCCCTGGTCATCGCCGGGCTCGGCGTCGGCCTCGTCTATGTGGTTGTCGTCGATGGTGAAGTCCGGGGTCCGGTTCCGACTTTGGCCGGCGCATTGCCACCCGAGGCCGGTGCGGGAAGCGGTGTCACCGTGACGTTGGGCGCGCCGGACCGGCCGTCTGCCGTGCAATCGGTCACGACGACGTCGAAGACGGTCCCGTTGCGAAGCGTGACCAGCCTCGCAGTGACGACCCCTCCGGTCGTGACCGCAATGCGCGCGGCGCTCAGCGCGTGGGGCCAGTTCGCCGTCACCGGCCTCGTCCGCGATCTCGATGATCACTTCGTTGCTGGTGGTCCGCAACGACGCCAGTTGCGGGCCGAGGCTGAATCGATACGGGCCGACCCGCCCGGGGCGCCCCCATATGTCGTGACGACGGGCGATATCGCCACAATCTCTGCCACTCCGACCGACATGGTCCTCCGGACGGAGATCGAGTGGGCGCGTCAGGGCGAGCAGACACAGACCTTCGTCTGGGACATCCAGATGCGGCTGGCTGACGGCAGGTGGCAGATCCTCACGGTCGACAACGTCGGGGAGGAGGATCCGGGATAGAAACGGCGGCGCGCTGCGGTGCGCCGGTTTTCTCTAGGGGGGTGCGCCGCTGGTGGTGTAGGCGTGCTCGAGTTTGGTGGTCCATTGGTAGTCGCCGTTGGCTAGGGGCTCGTAGGTCCAGCGTTGTTGGTGGCGGATTCTGTGGTCGTGGCGGCACAGGGGGGCGAGGTTGTCGGCGGTGGTGGGTCCGCCCCCGCCGTAGGGGGCGGTGTGGTCGAGGTCGCTGGTGGTGGCAGGCATGCGGCAGCCGGGGAAGATGCAGGTCGGGTCCCGAGCTACGACGGTGTGGGTTTGGGTGGCGGTGGGTCGGCGGCGGATGGTGCCGCCGTGTATGGGTTGGTCGGTGGCTCTGGGTTGCCTGGTCGTGGTGGCTCGCCCCTTGTTGGTGATGGTGTAGCGCCACTCAGCGCTCGGGGAGTCTGTTGCGATTTGGCGGGCGATGTCGGCAATGACGGGTCCGTAGCCTCCGAGGTCGCCCGGGGTATCTGCGAGTTCCGCGAGGGTGGCGAGGTCGACCCGGAGGTCGACTACACCTCTCGGGCCGGTGGCGTTTGTGGTGGTGCTGCCGTCGAGGATGTCGAGGTAGATGTCGGCGCGGAGTTGATCGATGTTGCGTTGGTCGCCCTGGCGGCGAAGTCTCTTGGCAAGGTGGTTGATGCGGGCCATCGCGGCGGCGGCCCGGTGGGGCGGTAGTTGGTGGCCGACCAGGTTGGTGGTGCCATCAACGTTGGGCTGCGCGACCAGGCGGCGTTCCTCAACGGCAAAGGCGTAGCGGTCTTTGGCTTCACCGGGATCGGCTTCGATACAAAGCCGCTTCAGTCGGGCGGCAAGCTGCCCGGTGGTGAGTCGGGGCGCAATGTCGATGATCTGGTCGACGACGGTGTGAGCGGTGGCGGTGGTGAGGTGGTACGTGTGATGGGCGATGGTCTTGGCGCGTCGTACATCGATGTCACCGGCAGCCAGGGCGGCCCACACCTCGGGGAGACGTTCCCGCAGCTCGAGCGCGAACGACAATTCGCCGTCGGTCGCTCTCCGGGTCAGCCGCAACGCGACGCGGATTTCGGCGGCGGCGGCTTCGGTGGCGAAGGTGTGGTCACCAAAGTCGTCCGTGTCGCGCATGTATTGGGTGACTGCGGCCATGGTTTCATAGACCCCGGCGCTGTAGTGCGAGGCCATACGTTGCTGAGCCCGCAGGAAAACAATGCGGTCATGACCTGACAACGCCTCAACCTTGGTGTTCTCGAGGATCGCTGCCAGGAAGGGGCCCGGCTCCATCGCATCCAGACCGGCCGGGATCCCCGCCGGATCATCGTCGCGGTCCAAGACCCAATCGGGTATCTCGCCATATTCGGGATCGAACATACGTTCGATGATATCGACCACCTGAGACAGAAAGCTCTATTGATCGTTGCGACAAGACCGGTTGCCGAGGCGACGATTGGAGGCTGGTCATGCTCGGGGTGCGACTCTCGAAGGAGAAACGCTTTGTCAGTGAGAGGGCGCGAGCGAGCCCGGCGGCCGCAACCATTTGAACTGTTCGCGAATCCCCGGCGACCGAGTTCGCGACCGAACGCGCCCTACTTCGGGAACGCCATCCAATTGCCATGGATCCAGTTCGGGTAGCCGGAATCCACGCCGGAGGACACGTTGCTCCAACGGATGTACTTGCGCCCCTTGAAGGCGTATATCTTGCCGTTGCCCTTGCGCATCAACGCGGCGTCGAAGCCGCCGGCAAATGCGCTCGGTGCTCCTTTCCAGTTGCCGGCGATCGGCCTCGGGTAGCCCGCCTCCACCGTGCTGTCGTTGCCGATCCGGACGTACTGGCTGCCCTTGAAGAAGTAGATCTTCTCGTTCGACTCTCGCCACAGTGCGGCGTCGATGCCGTTGTTGAAGCTTGCCGGGAGGCCTTTCCAGTTGCCGGCGATCGGCTTGGGGTATCCGGCCTCGACTCTGCTGTCATTGCCGATGCGGACGTATTGGCTGCCCTTGAAGAAGTAGATCTTCCCGTTGGACTCCCGCATCAGTGCGGCGTCGATGCCGCTGCGGAACGACTTCGGCAGGCCCTTCCAGTTGCCCGCGATCCGCCGCGGGTAGCCGTCCTCCGGGCCGTCGGAAGTCGTATCGGTCAACCGCACGTACCACGGCCCGCTGAACAGGTACATGCGGCTGTTCGAGACGCGCCAGAGCGCGGCATCGACGCCGGTCAAGAACGACTCCCAGCCGAAGTGCCCCGGCGTCCACGCGCAAGTCTCCCAGGAGTTGCTCTTCATGATGCACGGCACGCCTTCGGTGTACCGGACGTACTTAGAGCCGTCGAAGAGGTAGATCTTGTCGTTGTCCCGGTTGAACGCCGCCTGGATGCCGTCCTGGAAGCCGGCCGGCAGCCCCGGCCAGTGCGGTGGAATGCTCTTCGGATAGCCGGCGTCCATCTTCGAGTTACTCCCCACCCGGGCGTACTCGCC
This sequence comes from uncultured Acidimicrobiaceae bacterium, assembly GCA_947258635.1. Classification (GTDB taxonomy): domain Bacteria; phylum Actinomycetota; class Acidimicrobiia; order Spongiisociales; family UBA5794; genus JAHEJX01. Next base: position 2,161 of record CAMYJM010000107.1, on the reverse strand, counting down.
TCCCTTGAAGAAGTAGATCTTGCCGTTGTTCTCTCTCATCAGGGCGGCGTCAATCCCGGCGTTGAAGTTCCCAGGTAAGTTTTTCCAGTTACCGGCGATCGGCTTGGGATAGCCGGAGTCCATCTTCGATCCGGTGAGACGGGCGTACTTGTCCCCCTTGAAGAAGTAGATCTTCCCGTTGTCGCGCATCAGAGCGGCATCGATGCCGCTCGTGAATGTGGACGGCAGTCCGGTCCAATTGCCCGAGATCGGCTTGGGATAGCCGGCATCCATCGTGGCGTCCGTCATCCGTATGTACTTGTTGCCCTTGAAGAAGTAGATCTTGCCGTTGTCGCGCATCAGGGCAGCATCGAAGTTCGACTTCCAGTCCGCCGGGAGCCCGGACCAGGCCGGGCTGATGTTCTTTGGATAACCGTCATCGAAGGTGAGGTGCACCGCGCAGTTGGCACAGTTCTTGTTGGCCAATCCGTAGAAGCCGTGCTTGCTGCCACACGTGCAGTTGGAGGACCGATACTCGTCGGGCCCTCCGAAGATGTGACCCGTCTCATGGGCGAAAACGCGATCGATGTTGTCCATTCCCCAGCTGCCGTTGTCGACCCCCATTACGACACGGGGGCGGCCGGCATAGCCGAAGTGCTTCAGCGGATACCTCGTGAAGAACGCAACGTACGCCCACTGCGCTCCCTTGCTGGAGCGCAGATCGTTGACGTAATCCTTGACTCCGTCGAAATCCGCCGAGTAGCCGAGCGCTGCCATCGCCGGATCGCGCCACAGCGCCTCGCGGTCGGCCTTGTCGTTGGCAATGGCGAAGGGATACCCAGGATCGAGCTGCGTGGTCGACTTGAACCGCACGTAGTCCTGACCCTTGAAGAAGTACAGCTTGCCGTTGCTGCGTCGCATGAGGGCGGCGTCGATGCCGTCCTCCCAATCGTCCGGAACGGCCCAGCTCCCTGCGATCGGCTTCGGGTAGCCGGAATCCATCTGCGACGTGCTGCCGACGCGCACGAACTCGTCGCCTTTGAAGAAGTAGATCTTGCTGTTGGACTCGCGCCAAACTGCCGCGTCTATCCCGTCGTTGAAGTGCGACGGCATACCTTTCCAGTTGCCGGCGATCGGCTTGGGGTAGCCGGCATCCATCGTGGCGCCCGTGAGCCGCACATACTGGTCTCCCTTGAAGAAGTAGAGCTTGTCGTTCGAGTCCCGGTAGAAGGCCGCATCGATTCCCTGCTGGAACGCAGTCGGCAGGCCCTGCCAGTTGCCGGCGATCGGCCGCGGGTACCCCGGGTCGACGCCGTCGGCGACCTTGGAGAACCGCACATACTGATCACCCTTGAACATGTAGATCTTGCCGTTGTCCTTGCGGTCGACCACGGCGTCCAGATTCTTCTGGAAGGCGATCGGCAGGTTGGGCCAATGGCCCCCTTTGCCGGGATGGACGCCCAAGTCGACGTGCTCAAAAGTCCAGTCGAAAGAGAGGTTGGCGGCCGGAACCTCACCGCCGAGCCAGCTGAGACCGCTGATGCACTCGCCCACCACCTTGAGGACGTCGACGTTGGGGATTGTGGCGTCCGGCGTCGATCCCTCGACGAAGACCAGGGAGACGGCGACCTTGCCGACCATTCGGGCGCTGGTGTTGCCCCCGGCGGCGCCGGAGATGCCTCCTGCGTACTGGTCATCGCCCATTTCGCGGCGGGTCGGCTGACCTTCGATGCCGAGGTCCCAGTCCTCGCCATCGTGGGGGCGGTTCGCCTTGGCCCGCCTGTTGGCGGCGCTCTGCGACCGCGCGATCGCATCCAGCGCGATCCGCTCCGTTGGGTTGAGACGGAGGTCCGAGACGTCGAGCCGGCGGGGAATCCTCTCGAGGGGGTCGGCGGCAGTCGTCGTCTTCCGCAGTTGTGCGATCGCCAGGTACCTTCCGAACCGGTGCACGATCCTCGACTTACGTGGGCGCCGGTTGCTCAGCCCGCGGACCTCCTCGGCACCCCTCAGGACCACCCGTGACACCTTGCGGCGGTCGTCAGTCATAGCTCTCTCTCCCCTCTTCCGTGTCGGGCCGGGATCGAGGCCTTGCTCCCGTCGATTCGCCGCGGCGTAGAGCAGGCTTGCGGCGGACCCGCGCCTCGGGTCCGCGGGACAGCGCGCTGGTCGACGGGCCGGGAGC
>CAMYJM010000106.1 GCA_947258635.1 uncultured Acidimicrobiaceae bacterium | reverse complement strand
GTTTCTGCGGGTCGGACAGCACTTCGTATGCCTCGGCGATCTCACGGAATCGTCCCTCGGCGGTCGGGTCATCCGGATTGGCGTCGGGATGCGACTCGCGCGCCAATTGCCGAAACCGCTTCTTGATGACCTCGAGAGATGCGTCACGCTCGACGCCGAGAATCCGGTAGTAGTCCTTCATCAGCCGCTGCCCAGACTCTCACCGAGACCTTCGGACACTTCCTCGACGAGCTTGATCGTACGCCGGTAGTCCATCCGCATCGGGCCGATGACCCCGACGCGGCCGATGCCGTGCCCGCCTGCCTCGTAGTCGCTCGAGACGACTGCCAGCTCCACACCGTCGACATTGAGCTCGGCTCCGATGCGCACGGACGTGCCCGCCCCGGGCTGATTGACCATCTGCCGCACGACGGTCTCTCGCTCGAGCAGGGCGAGCATGCTGTGCACCTGGGCGAGGTCCTCCCACAGGGAAGCCAGCTGACTGGTCCCGCCGACGTAGAGGTCCTGCGTGGTGGTCTCCGCCGAAGTCAGGGTGTCGACAACGGCCCGCACGACATGCCGCACCGAGTCGACCAGCTCTTCCTCGGCGAGGGCGAGCGCCCGAGTGCGCCCTTCCTCCAGCGTCCGGTCGTTGTAGACCTTGGCGAGGATTCTCTCGGCGCGATTCAAGTCGGCTTCAGACACGTCGCGGCCCAGCCTCACGACGTCGCGGACCACACGTCCGGACTCGGCGATGGTCACCGCGAGCAGTACGGTCGGCCCGAGAGGAACGAGGTGGAGTGCGACGACTCGATCGGCTCCCAAACCGGGCCCGACGACGACTGCGGGATAAGTGCTGAGATCGGAGAGGAGCCCTGTGGTCTCCTGGAGCAGCTTGCTCAACTCGCGATGCATCTCGGTGAAGAAGGACTCGATCCGGGCCCTCGTGGCGCTGCGAAGCCGGGCCGGCGAACAATGGTCCACGTAGTACCGGTAGCCCTGATCAGTCGGAACCCGTCCCGCCGAGGTGTGGGGCTGGCCCACGAAGCCGTAGGACTCGAGCTTGGCGAGATCATTGCGAATCGTGGCCGAGCTGACCTTGAGCCCACTGGCCTCCAGAATCGCCCGCGACGAAACCGGCTGGCCGGTCCGGATGTATTCCTCAACCAAGGCCTGCAGAATCCGTGCCCTGCGATCGTCAAGCATCCGCCAAAGTTAGCAGTCTCACCGCGAGAGTGATAAGACGGTGGCGGCCACATCGTCTGCGAGCAGGGGCCGTAGCACCCGCAACCTCCCGCGCGCCATCTCGATGACACCCGCCGCAACGAGGCGCTGCAGACCGGCGTGACGCGCCGCGGCGTCTTCCCACTCGCCCAGGTCGACCCCGCACGAGCGACGAATGCCGAGCATCAGCCGCTCCACCTCCGGCTCGGCCGTCGTCTCCCGTCCTGCCTCGGGAAGGTGGCCCGATTCGAGCGCTTTCAGGTAGGCAAGGACACTTCTGACGTTGCGAGAGCGCACCCCGGCGCGATGCCCGTGGGCGCCGAGGCCGAAGCCCAGATACTCCCCCTGGCCCCAGGTGGACAGGTTGTAGCGGCAGCTGAACCCGGGCCGGGCGTAGTTCGATACTTCATACTGCACGAGGTTGGCGGCGCCGGCGGCGGCCTGGAGCAGCTCATACTTGTCGGCCTGGTCGTCCGGGTCCGGAGCGGCCGCCCCCTTGCGGACGGCTTGCCACAGCTCGGTTCCGGTCTCGACCGTCAGCGCATACGCGGAGAGGTGCTGGGGAAAGGCCGCCAGAGCTGTCGCCACCGTCGACCGCCACGATTCGAGTGATTCACCCGGGGCGCCGAAGATCAGGTCGACTCCGCAGGCGAAGTGCGGGACACACATCTCGAGGGCGGCCGCCGCCTCTAGTGACGTGTGGGCCCGCCCTAGGAACCGCAGCACTTCATCGTCGAAGCTCTGCACGCCGATCGAAACCCGATTGACGCCGGCGGCCAGCAAGCCCTCGACCAGGTCCGCGGTGACATCCTCCGGATTGGCCTCGATGCTGACCTCAGCGCCGAGCGCTATCCCGAAGCGCGAATCGAGATGCTCGATCACTTCCCCAATGGCGGCCGCACCGATCGAAGAGGGAGTACCGCCGCCCAGGTTGACGGCGTCGAGCGGCTCCCAGGCCGGCTGCGTGTCGATCTCCGTGTGCAGCGCGGCCAGATAGCGTTTGGTGAGATCCGCCGGATCATCGGTGTGGGGATCGCCCGGGGCGACGACGGCGAAGTCACAGTAGGGGCAGCGCCGCCGGCAGAACGGAATGTGAACGTAGGCAGATCGCCATCGAGCCGCCTGGTCGGCCAGCTCGATCGAATCCGGCGCCGGCATCAGGGGGCTATTCGTCGATGCGCAGCGCGGAGACGAAGGCCTCCTGGGGCACTTCCACTGCGCCGACCATCTTCATGCGCTTCTTGCCCTCCTTCTGCCTTTCGAGGAGTTTGCGCTTGCGGGTGATGTCGCCGCCGTAGCACTTGGCGGTCACGTCCTTGCGTTTCGCCTTGATCGTCTCACGGGCGATGATGCGCCCCCCGATTGCCGCTTGGATAGGCACATCGAAGAGCTGGCGTGGAATCAGCCCGCGCAGCCGGGTCGCCATCTGCCGGCCGTAGCTATAGGCCTTGTCGCGATGCACGATCGTCGAGAAGGCGTCGACGGCGACGTCGTTGAGAAGGACATCGACGCGAACCAGCTCCGACGTGCGGTATCCCGCCGGTTCGTAGTCCATCGACGCGTAGCCCTTGGTACGCGACTTGAGCTGATCGAAGAAGTCGTAGACGATCTCGCCGAGAGGGATCTGATAGTGCAGCTCGACTCGCGTCGGGCTCAGATAGGTCATCTCGCCCATCTCGCCCCGCCGCTGCTGCACCAACTCCATCACCGTGCCCACGTATTCGGACGGCGTGATGATCATCACCTTGACGAACGGCTCGGCGATCGATTCCAGAACCGCCCGGTCGGGCAGATCTTGTGGTGAGCTCACCTTGAGGATCCTCCCATCGGAGGTCGATGCCTCGTATTGGACCGACGGCGCCGTGGTCACCAGATCGAGGTCGTATTCCCGCTCGAGGCGCTCCCGGACAATCTCCATGTGGAGCAGCCCGAGAAACCCGACCCGGAAACCGAACCCGAGCGCCCGCGAGGTCTCGGCTCGGTACATGAGGGACGAGTCGTTGAGCCGCAGCCTCTCGAGGGCATCACGCAAGCGCTCGAAGTCGTCGCCATCGATCGGGAAGATGCCGCTATAGACCATCGGCTTGGGCTCGTTGTAGCCGGGCAACGCCCGGTTGGCGCCGTTTGCGGCGGACGTGACGGTGTCGCCCACCCGGATCAGGTCGATCTCCTTGATCCCGGTGATCAGGAAGCCGACCTCGCCGTTGTGGAGCTTCTTGACGACCCGGCTCGCCGGGAGATGTACGCCGATCTCGTCCGCATCGGCCAGCATAGAAGTCGCCATGAAACGGAGCTCATCGCCGGTCTCGAGCTCTCCATCGACCACTCGCACATGGCACACGACCCCGCGATAGGTGTCGTAGTACGAGTCGAAGACCAGCGCCCGCAGGGGGGCCTCGGGATCCCCCTCGGGGGGTGGCAGTTTCTCGACAATGGCGTCCAGCATCTCGGCGATTCCGGCGCCCGTCTTCGCCGACACCGCGATGATGTCGTCGGGGGAGCCGCCGAGAATGCCCGCCAGTTCCTTGGCGACACGCACCGGATCGGCCGCCGGCAGATCGATCTTGTTGATCACCGGGATGATCTCGAGCCCGCTCTCAATCGCCAGATAGGCGTTGGCCAACGTTTGCGCTTCGATGCCCTGCGAGGCGTCGACGAGCAGCAGCGCTCCCTCACATGCCGCCAGGCTGCGCGACACCTCATACGAGAAATCGACGTGGCCCGGGGTGTCGATGAGGTTCAAGAGGTGCTCCTGCCCGCCCGGCGGGGTATACCGGATCGACACCGAATTGGCTTTGATCGTGATCCCGCGCTCTCGCTCGAGGTCCATCGTGTCGAGCATTTGGGCACGCATGTTGCGCGCATCGATGGCACCGGTCGCCTCGAGGAGGCGATCGGCCAGGGTCGACTTGCCGTGGTCGATGTGGGCGATGATGCAGAAGTTCCGGATCCGCGCCGGTTCAGTCATGGGATTCCCAAGGGAGAAGAGCGAGCTAACATTGTACCTTCAGCGAGAGCGGTGCTATATTGCCGCCCGCCCCGACCACCCCTCGAAGGTTCTTGGCATGGCCAACATTGCATCACAGATCAAGCGCAACCGGCAGAACGCAGCCCGGAACGAACGCAACAAGTCCGCTCGTTCCGAGCTCAGGACGCGGATGCGCAACGCGCTCGAAGCTGCCGAGTCGGGCGATCGTGCTGCGGCCACCGAGCAGCTGAGGAACGCGCAGAAGTACATCGACAAGGCCGCAGCCAAGGGCCTCATCCACAAGAACACGGCGGGCCGCCGCAAGGCACGCCTCGCCAAGCAGGTGGACAGCCTCCTCGGCTAGTCCCCACAGGATGGACTCCATGACCGACATCGCCAAGACCTGGCTGACGCCTGCAGCTCACCAGAAGCTCGTCGACGAGCTCCGCCACCTGACCACCGAGGGTCGCGCCGTGATCGAGCAGCGCATTGCCGAGGCCCGTAGCCACGGCGACCTCCGGGAGAACGCCGAGTACGACACCGCCAAGAACGATCAGGGCCTGATGGAAGCCCGCATCCGGCAGATCAAGGCGACCCTCGACAACGCCGAGATCGCCGAGGCATCCAACGACGGCAGGGTCGACGTTGGTTCCGTCGTCACCGTGATCGACGAGGACGGCGACGAGATGGAATTCTTCGTGGCGGCCCCGGAGAACAAGGTCGACGGCATGCTGCTCGCCTCGCCCTCCAGTCCGCTAGGCGGTGCTCTCATGGGTGCCAAACCGGGGACAACGGTGAGCTTCGAGGCTCCCGGCGGCACATTCAAGTACGAGGTCAAGGCCGTCCGTCCCTTCGAGGGTTAGTCCGACCCACCCGGCGCCCGGACCCACGGATTATGCGAATGCGGAACGCGTCTCGAACTCAGAGGACGAGTAGCACCACGGCAATCATCGCCAGGCCCACGCCGGCCACTTGGGTGCGCGAGAGCCGCTCTTTCAACACCGCCATGGCCACCACCGCGGTGACGGCCGGATAGAGCGACGACAGCACCGCGACAATGCCGAGCGGGCCGCGCTGCAGAGCGGCGGCGATGAGAAGGTTGGCGCCCATATCAAAAAGGCCGGCCCCGGCAATCCAGCGCACACTAGGCCCGCGAGGTCGGGTGGGTGGCTCCACGAGGCGATGCACCAAGAAGCCGAGCGGAATCGTTGCGGCCCGGGCGCCGACCAGAGGCCAGAAGCCACTCGCCTCGGCGGTTTGGGCGATCGCCACGAAGAACGTGCCGAAACCGGCCCCAGACGCGATCGCCATGGCGAGAAGGCGCGGGCTCAGTCGCTTGTGGGAACGCTCGCGGGCGATCGTCACGATGGCGACCAGGGCGATCACGATGCCGATGAAGGCCAGAGTGCTCAGCTCGCCGCCGGTGGCGAGATCGACAATCACCGGCAGGATGGCCGACGTTGCCGCCGCTACCGGCGATACCACTGCCATCGTTCCTTCAGCGAGCGAGCGATACAGCAGCCCCAGGCCGATCGCTCCGCCAACGCCGGCGATCACCCCCCAACCGATATCGGCTCTCGTGACCATCTCGGCGGGAAAAATCAGCAACCCGGCGACCAGGGCGGCGACTCCCAGAGACTGTGACCACGCCATCACACCCCACGGCGGCAGCCGTTTTGACGCGTAGCCACCCGAGAAGTCGGCGAATCCATAGGCGACCGCAGCACCGATAGCGAGGATCAGAGTCACGGGTGAGGACGCTAGCGCTGCGGCGTTGGCGGTCGGCCCGGGCGTTATCTCTCACTTCCGATACGGTGGCGAGATGCGGGGACGAACCAGGCGGGGCGTGGCACTGGCGATCGGGGCCGCCATCGGGGCCGCCCTCTTGGTGCACCTGGCGTTCGACGCCGGGCCCCTACATGCCGCCTCGTGCTACTGGGAGGGCGGTAGAGACGGCTGGAACATCGAGTACCCGCCCGGCCTGCGAACTCCGGCAGACGTGGAGGCGATCATTCGCCAGGAAACGACCTGCGTGGCTGTGGAGATCTTCTACGTCGATTACAACGAAGTCCCGGAAGGCCACCTCATCACAGAGCCGTGCTGCCGGGACTGGTTCGCTCTCGGCGACTCGGCCACCTTCTGGGTCGAAGGCGGCCCCGATCAGGCTGTCGAAAAGTGCAAGCTGCTGGAGCCGGACCTGGCCCCACGAGTCGACTGTCCGGGCGGACCGGTGAGCGGCAAGCCCGCGCCGGGCCAGTGAGCTGCCACGCAGCGGTCGGATCCCCTGGCCGGGCCTCGATTCTTGCGCGCGGCCCCGCACGAGTGCACGATGGGTCCATGGCGGGGAACGTCAAACTGTCCAAGTACATGAGCTACTTGCTGCGCCACTCGCCGGCAGCTGCCGGCCTGACCATGGACGACCGAGGATGGGTCGTGCTCGATTCTCTGACAAAGGCCTGCATTGCGGCAGGCCGCGCCCGGCGACCGCAGGACGTATTGGATGCTGTGTCTGAAAACAACAAGCAGCGGTTCGAGATTTCGGCCGATGGCTCGGCGATTCGTGCCGCCCAGGGCCATTCCGTGGATGTGGATCTCGGCCTGGCACCCGCAATCCCGCCGCCGATACTGTTCCATGGCACAGTGGCCCGACTCGTCGGGACCATCCTCACTGAAGGGCTGCGACCGATGGGGAGGGCCCACGTCCACCTGTCGCCGGACATCGAATCGGCGCAACGGGTCGGACAGCGGCGCGGCAAGCCAGTTGTGCTGAGCGTCGACGCGACTGCCATGCACGAGGCCGGTTGTGGATTCTTCGAGTCCTCCAACGGCGTCTGGCTGGTGGCACATGTGCCTCCGCAGTACCTTCGATAGCACGTAGGGCATCCCGGCGTGACGGTGACTGACCAAACGTCATCAAGCCGGCCCGGGGCGGGCCGGTACGATGGCGCCGTGGCCCTCCCCTCCATCCCCCGCAGCACCAGGCAGGCGCCCTGACGTGCGGCGCGCCGTTCTCTTTCGCAGCGTCACTCGGGCGCTGGGCGGCGAGGTAGTTGTGCGCGAGGCGGCCTATGTGTGGCAACGGCACAAGTGGATGGTGCCTTACGCCGCAACGGTCTTCGCCGCGGTGACGCTGCTGGCGCCGATCGGGGGGATCGAGGACTGGCCAACGAGAGTCGCGATCGGTGCTGCAGCCGTCGCGGTCGCCGTCACCGCAACGACGGACTATTCGGTGGTCGCCCAGACCGACGACGGGTTGGCGCTGTTCAAGGCGAGCAAGATCCGCCAGGTGGCAACCGAACTGCGGGAGCGCCTGCCCCGTGACGTCGAGCTCACACCGGTGGGCGGCACGCTGCTGGCAACAGACTGGCAGGTGGGCCAGCGCGTCTTCACGGTGCCCCGCAGCTCCGAGCAGGCAATGGGCCGGATG
>CAMYJM010000105.1 GCA_947258635.1 uncultured Acidimicrobiaceae bacterium | reverse complement strand
TGACCTCGTCCTCCATTGCCAGGACGTCGTTGGCGATGTCGTTGAGCTGCTCCTGGATCACGAGCCGGGCCCGGCTGAGCCGGTCTTCATCGACGACTTGCCTCTTGGCCTTGGCGCGACGCGACATCCACCACAGCAACGCTCCAACGCCACCGACGATGAGGAGGAACCACCAGAGGCCGTTGCCGCCGCCGCTCGACGTCTCCGAAGCCGTGGTCACCGCAGTCGTCGGCACCGGGACGGGCCCGGCCGGTGCCCCGACCGAGACCCCGGTCACCTCTTCGACAAAAGTGGCCGCCAAGTCGAAATCGGATCCGCTGACATCGGCCGCTGCGTCGAAGGCGCGCTCCAACTCGACCTCATTGAAGAAGTCTCCCTCGCCGGCATAGCCCACGGACTCTGGAGCGATCACGAGAACGATCCCCCGCCCCAGCGCGAACTGCACGTTGTCGGCGAATGTCGTGGCGCCCGCGGCCGGCTCATTGCTGAGGACCACGAGCGAAAAACCCTCACCGGCGTCGGTCATCGTGGCCACGAGATCACCGGCTTGCTGCTCGGAGATCGACGCCCCCTGTTCGACGTAGAAGCCGTCGGCGGCCAGAGCCTCGGCGACGTCGGCCACCTCGGCAGCCAGAACAGGAGCTGCCACCACGAAGAGAGCGGTCAGCACGGACAAGGAGAGAATCAAGGCTCGTCGCATGAGAGCCAGGATAGGGCAGATCGTCAGCGGCGCCCGACCACGGCCCGCAGGAAGAACAGCAGGTTGGCCGGCCGCTCCGCCATGCGCCTGGTGAGGTAGGGATACCAGGCGACGCCGTAGGGCACGTAGATCCGCAGTGGATAGCCGGCCGCGACCAGCTCCCGCTGTAGGGCCGCCCGCACACCGTAGAGCAACTGGAACTCATACGGCGCCCGGCGCTGTGGGATCAACTCCTTGGCGAGGGCGAGACGGCCGTCGTCGTGGGTGGCAATCGCCGGCTTGACCCCCGGTGCCTGCATGAGCAGCGTCAGCAGCGAGTCGAAGTTGGCATTGACCTCCTCTCCGGACTGGAGAGCCACGGTCTCCGGCTCGGCATACGCCCCCTTGCAGAGCCGGATATGGCCACCGAGCGGGATCAACCTGTCGAGATCCGCCCTGGTGCGACGCAGGTAGGACTGCACGGCGATCCCCAGATTGCCGTAGCGGCGCTGCGCCTCCTCGTAGATCAAGATCGTTGACTCGGTGTGGTCACTCTCCTCCATGTCCACAGTGACGGTGGTCCCGACCTCGGCCGCCCGCACCGCGAGCTCCCCGAGCGACTGGGCGGCCAGCTCGTCGTCGAGACCCATGCCGAGCTGAGTCAGCTTGACCGAGATGTTGGCCGGCAGGCCCGATGCGCCGATGCGGTCGAGGCAGGCCGTGTAGTCGTCGCGGGCCCTGATCGCCTCAGACCGTTCGGCCACGTGCTCCCCGAGATAGTCCAGCGACACCTCACATCCCGACTCAACCAGAGCCGCCGCCACCGCCATCGCTTCGTCGAGGGTCTCGCCGGCGACGAAGCGCTGCGCCACGGCCCGCCCGGGCCGAGTCTTGGTGAAGGTGGTGCGGATCGGCGCGAACTCGGTGAAAGCCAGAACGGCCCGGCCCAGTAACCCTGCCATATGCGATTCGTCCTATTCGCCGGGATCCGCGGACACCGGGTGCCTCGCGGCGACGTCGGCCGCCGCCTTCTCGCCGAGGGCCTGGGAACGATCGGCGGCGGCCCGGACCGCGTCCTCCATCAGAGCCCGGAAGCCGCCTTCTTCGAGTACATGGACGGCGGCAGCCGTTGTGCCTCCCGGTGAGGTGACTTCACCGCGAAGCCGGAAGGCGCTCTTCTCCGACGCTTGCAGGAGGATCCCGGCGCCGCGAATCATCTGGTCGACCAACTTCTCCGCGGCGTGATGCGGAAGACCTTCCCGGATCGCGGCTTCCGTCAGCGATTCGGCGAGCAGGAAGACGTAGGCCGGCCCGCTTCCCGAAATCGCGGTGACGGCATCGAGCAGGTCCTCAGACAGGCGAATCGTCTCGCCGACGGCGGCCAGGATGGCATCCGCCTTGGCGAAGGCCTCCTCATCGACGTTGCTACCCCCGCAGTAGGCGCTCATCCCCTCTGCCACCGCCGCCGGGGTATTGGGCATCGAGCGGACCACGGGGACGCCGGGGAGCGCCTGCTCGAAGACGGAGAGAGGCACACCCGCCGCCAATGAGATCACCAGCTGGTCGGGAGAGATCGCCTCGCCGACTTGGTCGAGAAGGTCGGGAACATCCTTGGGCTTGACCGCCACGACCACGACGTCTTGGCCCTTCACCGCGGCGACCGGATCGAGGATGGTGCGAATCTCGGTTTGCCTCTCGGCCTCCTTGGCCCGTTCGGGACGGCGGGCCACCATCACTATTTCGTCCAGGTTCCAGCCGGCGCGCTGCAGGCCTACGGCGAGAATCTCTCCCATGGCGCCGGCGCCGAGAATGGCGACGGTTGGTCGCATGGCGGGGGACATCGCTGAAGACATGGCGCAATGCTAACTGCGGCTTACGAGGTCGAGCGGCGATCGAGGACCCGGTTGAGCTTGCCCCCTTCGGACCGGGGGACGCTGCCGTCGGGCGCGACCACCACGGAAACCGAGAGCCCCAGCGCCGACTTGAGCTTCGTCCGGACGGCTTCGGGATCGACGGCGCCGCCCTCGACCTTCACCTCGAGAGTGTCGAGAGTGTGCTCCCGCTCGACGACGAGCTGGAAGTGTGGGGACACCCCGGGGACGTCGAGGAGGGCGTACTCGACCTGGCTGGGGTAGACGTTGACACCGCGGATGACCAGCATGTCGTCGGCGCGGCCCACGATCGCCGACATTCGAGCGTGGGTTCTGCCGTCCGCCGCCGGCGCCCGGGTCATCGAGCAGAGATCTCCGGTCCAGTAGCGCAACACGGGGAAGGCCTCCTTGGTGAGGCTGGTCAGCACCAGTACGCCGACCTCGCCGTCCGGCAGCACCTCGCCGCTATCGGCATCGACCACCTCGGCAAGGAAGTGGTCCTCGGCGATCACCAGGCCTTCCCGCGCTTCGGTTTCGCACGAGACCCCGGGCCCAAGCACCTCCGACAGACCGTACAAGTTGACGGCGGAGATGTGGAGCCGCTCTTCGATCTCGACGCGCATCGCCTCCGTCCACGGCTCGGCCCCGAGTATGCCCACGCGCAGCGAGGTGTCGCGAGCCGCCGGCCCCAGCCGCTCCGCCAGCGTGAGGGCGAACGAGGGGGTGCAGCAGATGATCTCCGGTGCGAAGTCCTCGATGAGCATCAGCTGGCGCTCGGTGTTGCCTCCGGACACCGGAACCACCGAGATACCGGCCCGTTCCGCTCCCTGGTGGAGCCCCAACCCACCGGTGAACAGGCCGTAGCCGTAGGCGTTGTGCAGGATCCATCCCGGGCGACAGCCGGCACCGATCAGGCCGCGGGCCATGCAGTCCGCCCACACCTCGAGGTCGGCTTCCGTGTAGCCGACGACGGTCGGCTTGCCGGTCGTTCCCGAGCTGGCGTGGATTCGCCGGATCTTCTCGCGGGGCTCGGCAAACAGCCCGAATGGGTAGTTCTCTCGCAGATCAGACTTGCGCATGAAGGGGTAGCGAGCCAGGTCGGCCAGCGTCGCCGGGTCGGGAAGCCCATCGAGACGTTGCGCCATCGGGGGAACGGCCTCTCGCATCCGGCTGACGGTCGCCTGGAGACGCTCCAGCTGCAGCGCTTCGAGTTGGGGCCGGGGCAGCGTCTCGATTTCTGGCTGGAACATCATGAACGACAACATTAGGTGCACGAATCCGAGTCTGTCACTCGGTACTCTCGACCCATGACATCATCACCGCCGCCACCCGGGCTGGAGCGCACCCTGCTGTGGCTCGCCACCGGATATCGTGTCTTCGGGGCTGCCTGGATGGCGCTGATCGGGGTCCTCATCCTGCGCTCATCGGAAGACCCGGCCGGTCGGCCGGGGGTGCTGGGAACCTCGCTCGCCGTGGTGATCGTGTGGACCGCGGCCGCGGTGATCGTGGCATTGCAGAGGCCCCGGCTTCTTCGCACCTGGGTCTTTGTGGTGATCGACATTGCGATCGGTGTGTTCTCCGTCGTCGTGGCGGCGTGGGCCGAGTCGGCGGTGGTATACGCCGCCGGGTATCCGTTGGCCGCCGTCTTTGGCGCCATATATGCCAAGGGGACTGCCGGCGGCGCCGTGGCCGCGGTGGCGCTGACGGGCGCCGCGCTGTCCCGGGTGGCGTGGGTCGTGACACCCGACGAGCCCAACCAGTTCTCCATCGCCATCAGCTACCTGTTCTCGGCGGTGGCGGCCACCGGCGCCATCGAAGTCCTGCGGGGAAGCGACCGGAGTCGGGTGGCGGCAGAAGAGGCGCTCGTCATCGCCCAGGCGGCCCGGGCTCGCGCCGACGAGCGCGCCGAGGTGGCCGCCCACCTCCACGACTCGGTGCTACAGACCCTGGCGCTGATTCAACGGGAACCGAGCTCCTCCGACCCGGTCCGGCAGTTGGCACGTCGCCAGGAGCGCGAGTTGCGCCAGTGGCTCTACCGGAGTGAGGATGCCGCCGACCAGGGCTTTCGCGACGCGGTGAACGCCATGGCGGCCGAAATTGACGATATGTCGGCCGTCGAAGTCGAAGCGGTGGTCGTCGGCGACCGGCCGATGGACGCCCGCCACGAGGCGCTGGTGCGCGCCGGGCGGGAGGCGGCGATCAACGCGGTCAAGCACTCCGCGGTGGCGACGGTTTCCATCTATGCCGAAGTCGCCCCAGGCGCAACGACGCTCTACGTGAAGGACCGCGGCGTAGGATTCGATCCAGCGGCTGTGCCGGATGACCGACGGGGCATCGCCGACTCGATCGTCGGCCGTATCGAGCGCCACGGCGGCAGCGCTACCGTCACGTCGGCTCCCGGGACGGGCACCGAGGTCCGCCTCACGATGCCGGAGGAGACTGTGACATGAGCGAAGCCGACAAGATCCGGGTGTTCGTGGTCGACGACCACGACCTCTTCCGTGCCGGCATCCGCGCCGAGCTGCCCGACGAGATCGACATCGTCGGCGACGCTTCTGAGGTGGCGCCGGCCATCGAGATGATTCGCGAACGGTCTCCCGATCTGGTGCTGGTCGACGTACACATGCCCGCCGGCGGGGGCCGAGCCGTCATCGAGGGCGTCCACGAGACGGATCCCGAGATGAAGTTCCTCGCCCTGTCGGCATCAGACGCCGCCCAGGACGTGGTTGCCACGGTACGCGCCGGCGCCCGCGGCTACGTCACCAAGACGATCTCGCCGCAGGAGCTGGCAGATGCGATCCGGCGCGTTCATGGCGGCGACGCCGTCTTCTCCCCCAAACTCGCCGGCTTCGTTCTCGACGCCTTTGCCGCCATCGACATCAAAGGCATCGATCCCGAGCTCGATCAGTTGACCAAGCGAGAACGCGAGGTGCTCCAGCACATCGCTCGCGGATACACCTACCGCGAGATCGGCGAGCAGCTGTTCATCTCGCCCAAGACCGTCGAGAACCACGTCTCGTCGGTACTGCGCAAACTGCAACTGTCCAACCGCCATGAGCTCACCCGCTGGGCCCACGACCGCAAGCTGATCTGAGGGAGGCAACTGATGGTGGAGCCGCTGGAAGAGAGACCGATTTCGGCGATCAAGGCCTTCTTCGCGGCCAAGGGCTTCGACCTCGTGGTTCACACCGACCCCCCTCCGCCGCCAACGAGAGATGAGCTGCGCCGCATGCCGCGCGAGGTGCGCCGGGCCCGCGAGAAGGACGCCAGTATGCACTGGGTCGACCTCGGGACGGTTTGGCGCCATTACGGCAGGGGCGAGACAGAAGAAGCCGCGATCCGCCGGGCGGCGAGAAGGTACCGGGTCGAACAGGCCGACCCCGACGCCTTCTCCGGCTGATCGGTTGGCTTGAGGAGGGAAGCCGTTCCCCGGGTGCTGGCATAATCAACTCCATCCGCCAATCCATGGGGCCGCCATGTTGAAAGCCGATCCACATCCGGACTATCCGCCGGAGGACGGGCGGTATCTGCGGGGAAACGACCGCTCGCCGGTGGCGGTGGCGATCGTGTTGCACTGTGACGAGGACAAGATTCCGCCGGACATCGAAGCGCTGGTCCGGGCCGGGCTCGAGGCCGGAGCGGCCCTGTCGGGCACGGTGCAGACCCCCAACGTCGGGTTCGAGAAGATGGTCTGCAACGTGGTAGCCAACCCGAACATCCGCTATCTCGTGCTCGGGGGACCCGAGTCGGAGGGACACCTCACCGGCCATGCCTTGAAGGCACTGTTCCAACACGGCGTGGATGACCGCAAGCGCATCATCGGGACCGACGCCCCGCATCCGTTTCTCTACAACGTTCCTGTGGAGTTCATCGAGCGGTTCCGCAGCCAACTCGAACTCATCGATCTCCAGTTCGTGGGGGACCCCGACGAGATCCGGCGAGCAGTCTGGTCCTGCTACCAAGAGGAGCCCGTTGCGTTCGGCGATTACTCACTATTCGATCCGGGCGCCTTCCCCGAACCGCCATACAGCGGCAGCCTCACATGGCGGGTCACCAAACCGTGGGCGGTGCCGCCCGAAGAGGAGAAGGGCTCGTTCGATCGGGCCCAGGCGATGGTCGAACGGTTGCGCAACCGCCCCAGGGGTAGAGAGAAGGGCTGAGGCCGCCGGGCCGCCAGACACATCACCAAACCGCACGAGCCGGCAACAGGACATCCGATCTGCAGGCTCCGACATGATTGGCTCCGCTCGGGCAGATGGACAGTCCCAATGCTCGTGAAAGCTGCTCAGGTCGCCAACACTGGGGCCCTGCATCTGAGCGGACGGGCATTGCGGCGGATACCCATCAGTATTGCCAGGAAGCGCATAATAATGCCGGATCGGCTCGGAATGGGGTGTCCGAGATCGCTCGAGGTGGTGAGTGATATGGGCGGCGCGAGGAGCAGTGCTGATCGCGCCGATTGATCTGACAGATCGACACATGCATCAGCCGGCCTATACCCTTCACCGTACTCTCAAGATGCCGCGGAGTGGTTAGGAGCGCAATGTCGGAGACCTTGGAAGAAGCAGTCGCCCGCTACATGATGGCGATGCGATTCCACGAGCGCGAACCGGAGCCACCCGACGATCTTGCCGCCGTCGACACGGCCTTGGCTGACATCGAGCAAGAGATCGCGCCATTGCTGCTCCCCGACGAGCTGAAGTGGTTCTGGCGCAACTGGGATCCGGTCGGGTTCGCCGACCTCCCCTTCCCTGAACTGACACGACCCGATTTCGCATTGGAGTCATACCGGATGCACCGCACAGAAGGAGGGCCGTTCCCGGTGGTGCTGTTTCCAATTGGGTATCAGAGCCACTGCTACTGGCTCGTAGAGCTCATCCACGAGAACTGGCCGGGGCCGCGCGTGTATTGGTACTGCTTCGACACCGACGCGTTCAAGCTGAAACACCTCGAGCCTGCCGGCATCTTCGATGTATTCGTTGACGCACTGGAGGCCGCCGAGACAGACGAGCAGCTTTGGCGCGACTACGACACGAGACGGGCGCTGATTGAGGAAG
>CAMYJM010000104.1 GCA_947258635.1 uncultured Acidimicrobiaceae bacterium | reverse complement strand
CAACGATTGCGCCTGCCACGGTCGACTTGCCGGCCCCCTCGATGCCTTCGAGCGCCACGTACATGCCGCGTCTCATCTTCGCTCAGCTCTCACCTTCGTCCGAGTCCTCCTCGGGAGCCGAGTCGGCGGGGAGCTTTCGTTTCCTAGCGGCGCGACGGGCTTGCTCGACATACGCGATGATCTCATGAGTCGCCGCCTCGAGTTTCGGCCGCCCCAAGAGGGCCCGCAGCGACCAGAGCAGGGCGGCACCCGAGAGCAACATGATCCCACCGCCGAAGAAGAGCACCAGCCGGTTGGGATCATTTAGACGGCCGATCCCCGAAACGTCGAGCACCCCGGTGAGAGGCACGGCGATACCCATCGAGACGAAGAGCCCGATACGCATCATCCCGAAGAGAGTCGCGAACACCCGACCCTGCATCTCGTCCTCCACGTGCTCATGGAGGTGGGTCAAACCCATGACGTACGCCGCCCCGGCACCGAGGCCCATCAGGAAGATCCACGAGACGGCACCACCGACGGTATTCACCATCGCCGCCAGGCTCAGGCTTCCCCCGGCGACAATCACCGACGTTGCGAAAGTGACGTCGCGCCGCGCCAGCCGCGACGAGTACGCCGATACCGAGGCGATGCCGATCGCGGCACCGATTCCGAGGGCGGTGACGATGGCAAAGAAGCCGGTCTCGTCGGCCTGGAGAACATCCTCCACGAACGGCTTGCCGATGATTATGACGGTGCCGCCGCCGAACAGCGCCGTCGTCATGGCCACGATCACCCGGCGGACCGAGCGGTCTCGCCACAGATACTTGGTGCCGTCGATGATCGCCCGCAACGTCTCCTTGGCAGCGAGGTGACCACCTTCCGCCTCGATCTCAACCGCCAGAGCGCTCTTGAGGGCCGGGAGCCTGGCGATGATCAAACCGGAACCCAGGAACGTGAATGCGTCGACCAGGAAGGCCAGCGCGAAGGGCTGCGTTGCCGGCGGGATGACAGAGCCGATCACGAGGGCCGGGAAGAGCGCCAGCACGAAGTTGAAGGCGGCCCCCGCCGGAATAGTCCCGTAGGCGGCACCGAGCATCAGCGAGTTGGCGGTCACTATGTTCTCGGGACGCACCATGCTGGGTACTACTGCTGCTCGCGGCGCCTGACCGAGGAGGCTCAGAACCTCGAGCGCCACGGTGATTACCACCAGCATCGGAAGCGTCGAGGCGAAGATCAGGAAGGGGACGACGGCGGCCCGCCCCAGATCGGCGATGACGATGAGCCGACGCCGATCGAGACGATCGGTGATGGCGCCGACGAATGGGCCGAACGCCAGTCCGGGGAGGACCCGCGACAGCAGGGCAACGAGGATGCCACCACCGCCACCGATCTCATCGGCAACACCGATGGTGGCGAAGATCGTGATCCAGTCTCCCGTGCTACCGATGGCGGCCGCCCACCAGAAGCGAGCAAACGGCCCGCGCCGGATCATGGAACCCGCGGCGAGCGGCTGGACGAATTCGTTCATTCGTTGCAGAGAGTAACAAGCGCCCTGGTCACAGCGGACGTACTACGTAGTACGTAATACGTAATACGTACTACGTAATACGGACTAGGTACCACGCAATACGTACTAGGTACTACGTACGCGGCCCCAGTTCGTTCGCATACTGAGTGCTCCTGCTAGCCCTTCTGCTTGTCCCGGCGCATCTGGAGCAGTTCGATGGCCCGTTCCAGGTCGATGCTCTCGAGGGAGTCGGCGACCCGGAAGGAGGCGTTGGTTTCGCCGTCGGTCACATAGAGGCCCCAGCGCCCGTCCTTGACGACGATCGGCTTCTCGGAGACCGGGTCCTCACCGAGCTCCTTGAGCGGCGGGACGACCCGCCGTCCCCCGCGTTTCTTCGGCTGAGCCAGCAGGGCGACCGCGGCATCGAAGTCGATGGTGAATATCTCTTCTTCGGTTTCGAGGCTGCGAGTGTCCTTGCCCGACTTGACATATGGCCCGTAGCGGCCGTTCTGGACCATGATCGGCTCGCCGGTGTCGGGGTGATCGCCGAGATTTCGCGGCTGGCTGAGCAGCTGCAACGCCTCGTCGAGGCTGACCGAATCAAGGCTCATCGTCTTGAAGAGAGAAGCCGTCTTCGGCTTCGTCTTGGACCCGGGCTCGGGATCACCAAGCTGGACGTACGGGCCGTAGCGCCCCGCTTTGGCGATGACGGTCAAGCCAGACTCGGGATCTACGCCGAGGATCTTGTCGCCGCTGGGCGCCGCCAGCAGCTCGAGCGCCACCGCGACCGACAGCTCGTCCGGGGCCGTGTCGTCGGGGATCCGCGCCGTGGCCTCGCCGTGCTGGACATACGGCCCGTACCGCCCGGCCCTGGCGACCACGGGCTGCCCATCGGGGGCATCGCCCAGGGCGATCGAGTTGATCTCTCGGGCGTCGATCACTTCGAGATTGCTCGCCACCATCTCTTCGAGGCCCGGGTGACCGTTGCCGAAGTAGAACGCCTCGAGCCACGGGACCGCATCCTGGTCGCCCGACGCTATCTGATCCAGGTCATCCTCCATCCGAGCGGTGAAGGCGTAGTCGACGAAGTCGGCGAAGTGCTGTTCCATCAGGGCCACCGTGGCGAACGCCGTCAAGGTCGGCACCAGGGCCGTGCCCTTCTTGCGGGCATATCCCCGATCCTGGATGCGAGAGATTATCGAGGCGTACGTCGACGGCCGGCCGATCCCAAGCTCCTCGAGCCGCTTCACCAGGGAGGCCTCGGTGTAGCGGGCGGGGGGTTTGGTTTCGTGGTACTTCGCCTCGACGCCGAGGGCGGTCACCTCTTCACCCTCGGTCATCGGCGGCAAGAGGGTTTCCTGGTCGTCGAGGGCAGCATCGGGATCGTCGGAACCCTCGACATACGCCCGCAGGAAACCCGCAAAGAGAATGGTCTTTCCGGACGCCGCGAAGCGGACATCCTGGCCGGTGGCCGCCCGCGCCGCCAGACGCACGGCGATGCTCTCTCCCGTGGCGTCCTTCATCTGGCTGGCGACCGTTCGTTTCCATATCAACTCGTAGAGCTTGGCCTCGTCCGACCGGGGCCCATAACTCGCGGCGACTGCCTTGGGGAGGGCAAACTCCTCGCCCGCCGGGCGGATCGCCTCGTGGGCTTCCTGGGCGTTCTTGACCTTGCCCGCGTAGCGGCGGGGTTCCTTCGGCAGGTACTCCGGCCCATAGCGGGCGGCGACCAGCTTGCGGGCCGCGGCGAGTGCCGGGCCCGCCAGCGTGGTCGAGTCGGTGCGCATGTAGGTGATCAGACCGTTCTCGTACAGGCGCTGCGCGGCCGACATGGTGCGTCCGGTGCCGAAGCGGAGCTTGCGGCCCGCCTCCTGCTGCAGGGTCGAGGTCCGGAAGGGCGGGTAGGGACGTCGCGTGTACGGCTTGGCCTCGATGGAATCGACGTGGAACTCGCTGTCTGCGAGGCCGGCGAGAAGGGCCCCGGCGCCGGTCTCATCGAGCACCGTGACGTCCCGGCCGGCGAGCTCACCTCTTTCACTGAAATCGCGGCCCGTCGCCACCCGGACGCCGTCGACGCTGACCAGCGTCGCCCCGAACTGGATCTGATCGGGATCGGACGCGACAACGAAACTGCCCGAAAGGTCCCAATAGCTGGCGGCGACGAACGCCATCCGCGCCCGCTCTCGCTCCACGATGATGCGCGTGGCCGGCGACTGCACCCGGCCGGCGGACAGTTTGGGCCGCACCTTGCGCCACAACACCGGGCTGATCTCATAGCCGTAGAGCCGATCGAGGATCCGCCGCGCCTCCTGCGCGTCGACGAGCTGCCGGTCGATCTGGCGCGGGTTGGCAACGGCGGCCTGAATGGCGGTCTTGGTGATCTCGTGGAACACCATCCGCCACACCGGGACTTTCGGTTTGAGCACCTCGAGCAGGTGCCATGCGATTGCTTCGCCCTCACGATCTTCGTCGGTTGCCAGGTAGACCTCGTCAACCTCCTTGAGGAGCTTCCTCAGCTTGGCCACTTGCTTCTTCTTGTCGCTGGACACGACGTAGAGCGGTTTGAAGCCGTCGTGGACGTCGACTCCGTACTTGGTGCGGCGCCACTCCTCTTGGAGCTTCTCGGGGGCGTCTTTGGCGCTGCCGGGGATATCGCGGATGTGGCCGATCGACGACTCCACGATGTATTCCGAGCCCAGATAGCCACCGATGGTTCTGGCCTTGGCCGGTGACTCGACGATGACAAGTTTCTTCGACATATCGCTCAATCGTTGCGGGAAGCCCACTCCGGAGGACTTCATCCGGGGCGGGCGGGGAGCAGGTGTATATGGGCTGAGTGTGGTTGTCAACCCCAACACTCGGCGTCGGGGCCCGCCGGCTGAAGATATGCGTGCCGGCCGGGCGACCCCCGGGAGCCAGGGCTCATCCGCCGCTGAGGGCGCCTTTGACCCGGTCGGCGACGTGGCGCCAGGTGTGCTCGGCCTCCACCCACCTCCGGCCCTGGGCGCCCATCCGCGTGGCCCGGGACGGGTCGGACAGCAATCGTCGCAACGCCTTCTCGAGGGATCGGACGTCGGCGGCGATGTATCCCGTGACCCCCGGGATGATCGCCTCCGGGGCCCCGCCGGAGTCTCCGGCGACCACCGGCAGCCCGACCGCCGCCGCCTCCAGGTAGACGATGCCGAGGCCTTCCACCTCGAGGCCGAGCCAGCGGGACCGGGACGGCATCGCAAAAACCGCCATTTCCCGGTAGAGGCCGGGGAGAGCTTCCCAAGGGACATCCACCTCGAAGCGCACCGGCACCCCGCTCCTGGCAGCGAGCCGGCGCAGAGAACCCTCCTTCCGCCCCTTGCCGACCAGGACCAACTCGACCGGGACTCCGGAGCGGCGCAGCCGGCCGGCGGCCCGAATGAGGCGGGACTGGCCCTTGCGAGGCACAAAGCGGCTCACGCAGCCAACGATCGGGTCCGCCGGAACCTCGCCCGGTGTGAACGCGGTGAGGTCGACACCGGCCCCGGTCGGGGTGACCTCTTTGCCCGTGAGTTGCGACACGCGAGCCGCCGTGAACCGGGAAACGGCCAGGAGGACATCGGCGCGCCCCAGCGTGCGAGCCAGCCAGCGGCGCGAGATCGGAAAAGCCGCCGGGAGGGTCGTCTCGGCGCCGTGGGTCATCACGGCGATGGGACCCGAGAAGCTCCGCCGCAACCGCGGGATGATCGACGGGAGTGGATGCGGAGCACCGAACAGGACGGCGTCTGCTCCGAACGCGGCCGCCTCGGCAGCCACCCAGGATGCCACCGACCGGGTCGGCCACATGAACCGCGCGCGATGGCGGCGCACGATGGACTCGCCGGTCGCGGTGCCGGCCGGGCCATCGGCCGGGGCGAGCACGCGCACCTCGCCGTCGAAGCTGTCGACAACGTTGCCCAGCCACTGCTGAATCCCACCGGGCTTGGGCGGAAAGTCGTTCGTGACGACCAGGAGGCGCAACTCACGGCTCCAGGTGCGGCGCGATGTTCCAGTGCAGGATCCGAACCATGTCCGCCCCGATCTCGAACGTGGCGTATGCGGTGTTTCGCATCGGGGCAATGGCGTGCCGGGCGGAGAAGTCGTTCTGCAGCACGTGGTTGGCGAGCGCCCGAGTGGCACCGCCGTGGGAGACGACACCGATGCGTCGCCCCTCGTGTCGCTCCGCCAGGTCACGAGCCGCCGCGGCAACCCGCTCCTTGAGTGCCTCCCAGGTTTCCCCACTCGACCCGCGGGCGATGTCCTCTCCCAGGTCGAAGAACCGATGTGCTCCGGCGGGGTCGGTCGCAAGAATCTCGTCGGTCGTGAGGTTCTCCCATTCGCCGAATCCGAGCTCCTCGACGCCGTCCACGATGGTCGGGGTCAGCCCGAGCCCGGTGCCGATTATCTCGGCCGTCTCGACGGCGCGCCCCAAACGCGAGGTGTACAGGGCGTCCAGGTCCGGAAGGCCGGCAACCGCCGCTTTCGCTTGGGCGCGACCCTCGTCGGTCAAGGCGCCATCCTGCTGGCCTTGCCAACGATCCTCCAGGTTGCCGAAGGTCTGGCCGTGACGGATGAACACCACCTCCGTCCCGCGCCCATGCGAGATCGGCGCATCTGCCAGATGTGTCGTGTCGTTGTGGACGTGCAGGCGATCGGACCCGGCGACCGACGTCAGGTGGAGGAGGCCCGTGTTGCTGGTCATCGCCAGCGGATTGGGAAAGCGGGTTCGGAACAGGATGCCCGTCAGTACGGCGATGGCCAGGCCGTGGCTGACGGCGAGAGCCGATCCATCGGGCCCAACTCTGGCAACGAGATCTCGATACGCGCCCATCATGCGGGCGGCCGCCTCCGAAAGCGTGCCCGCCCCCCCGAGCCGGACATCTTCGCCGCGCATGAAGCCTTCCATGACGGGGCCGCTCAACTCCCGAACCTGCTGGGTGGTCTTACCCTCCCACGAGCCGAGGTCGGGCTCCCGCCACATCGGGCTGGTCTCGAACGGCTTGTTCAGCGCCTCCGCCGTTACCCGGGTTCGCCCCAAATCCGATGCCACGACCACATCGAAGTGAGCGGGTTCGAGCCGGGCGGCCAGCAGATCGACCTGTTCCCGGCCGGTCACGGTCAACTCCGAGTCGGTGATTCCCTGCCAGAGGCCATCTCGATTGGAGGTCGTTTCCCCATGGCGGACGATGAAGATGTCGGTCATGTGCGGCTGCGGCCCCGGCCTCGGATCAACGGTCTCCTGGGTAGGGTAGGCGCCCCATGGACTACGCGCTCCTCACCGACCCGGACGGTTTCGTCGAGACCATTCCCGACGATCCCGGTGCCCAGATCGTCTGGGGCCTGATCCTGGCCGCCCTCGTAGCCGGCTACTTCTTGACGGCACGCAGCCGCCGCCGGGCCACCGAGCACTATCTGGACGCCAAACGCCGCGAGCAGGAGCTTCGCGACAACGATCCGGACATGAAGAAGGACTAATGATCAGTACTAAGTACTAAGTACTAAGTACTTGGTACTCCCGTTTCTAAACGAACGCGCTGGCGAAGATAAGGCTGACGATGGTCATCACCTTGATGACGATGTTCATCGCCGGGCCGGAAGTGTCCTTGAAGGGGTCGCCGATGGTGTCGCCCACCACGGCGGCGTGATGGGCTTCTGACCCCTTGCCGCCGTAGGCGCCCGCTTCGATGAACTTCTTGGCGTTGTCCCAGGCGCCGCCGGCATTGGCCATGAAGATGGCCAGCAGGAAGCCGGTCACGAGGGCGCCGGCGAGGAGGCCGCCGAGGGCCCGGACGCTGATGAAGCCGACGACGAGGGGTAGGGCCACGGCGAGGGTGCCGGGAACGACCATCTCCCGCAGCGCGGCCGAGGTCGAGATATCAACCGTGCGGGCCGAGTCCGGCTTGACGCCTTCCACGCCCTCCAGCAGGCCCGGGGTATCGCGGAACTGGCGGCGGACACGGGAATCTCGAGGAAATCGATCGTCGTCAGCACCGGTTCCAGACCCTCCTCGAGAGCGGCTACGTTGACCGCCTGACTGAACGTGAAGAAGAGGGCCAGAGCCGTGACGGCCGCCGAGCCGATGGCGAACCCTTTGGCTACCGCCGCGGTGGTGTTGCCGAGCGAATCGAGGGCGTCGGTGGCCTCTCGCACCTCCGGCGGCAAGTGAGCCATCTCGGCAATCCCCCCGGCGTTGTCGGCGATCGGTCCGTAGGCATCGACCGACACCGTGATACCAAGGGTTGCCAGCACGCCGATGGCGGCAATGGCGATCCCGTAGATCCCGGTGATTGCGTCCGGCCCCTCGAAAGCTGCGGTGCCGCCCCAGAAGGCGGCCAGCATGCCGAACGCGACGAGGATGACGGAGAAGGCGGCAGAGCGCATCCCCTCGGAGATGCCGGCCAACGCCACGGTGGCGGGACCGGTTTGTGCCTGCCGGGCGATTTCCTTCACCACCTTGTGATGGTCGGACGTGAACCATTCGGAGATCTGGCCGATCAGGTAGCCGACTAACAGGCCGGCGACCACCGAGACCACCAGGCCCCACGCATTGTTGGTCACGTCGGCAACGTCTCCGAAGAGGATCGGCGTCAGGATCACCGTGCCGACAACGGTGATGCCCATCGCCACCCAGGTTCCCTTGTGGAGCGCCGCCGCCAGGCTGCCGCCGCCGGGCTTGACGAAGAACGACCCGATGATCGAGCCGCCCATGCCGAGCGTGGCGATCATTAGCGGGTAGAAAAACGCTTGTTCCTGGAAGCCGAGGCCGGCAAACGCGAAGGCGGCAAAAGCGATCGGGGCGATCAGCGAGCCAACGTACGACTCGAAGAGGTCGGCACCCATCCCGGCGACGTCTCCGACGTTGTCGCCGACATTGTCGGCAATCACCGCCGGGTTGCGCGGGTCATCCTCGGGGATACCGGCCTCCACCTTGCCGACCAGGTCGGCACCTACGTCGGCCGCCTTGGTGTAGATGCCGCCGCCGACACGAGAGAAGAGGGCGATCGAGGAGCCGCCAAGCCCGATGGCGGTGATGATCTCGAAGGCGTCGGTGTCGTTGAGAATCTCCTTGAAGAAGAGGTAGCCGAGAGAGAGCCCGAGCAGGCCGAGGCCGGCAACCGTAAACCCCATGACCGCGCCGCCGCGGAACGCCAGCGGCAGCGCCGCGTCGACTCCCCCGGTGCGGGCGGCTTCGGCCGTCCTGGCATTGGCTGCTGTCGCGATCCGCATCCCGATGAAGCCGGCCAGCGCCGAGAGCACGGCGCCGAAGACGTAGGCGATCCAGCCCCACGGCCAGCCCCAGTCGAGCAAGACCCCGATCAAGATGGCCAGGATCGCAACGAACCCGGCCACGGCGGTGTACTCACGGCGGATGAACGTCATGGCGCCTTCACGAATCGCCGCCATCAGTTCGACCATCGTCTCGTTACCGGGGTCGGCCGCGTTGACCTGCCTGGCGAAGAAGCCGGCAAGGGCCAACGCGGCAACGGCGGCGATGATCGCGAGATAGAGCCAGATCAACGGATCCACAGAAGTCTCCCACTGAAGGTTGGTGAAGAATCGGCGGGGAGTCTAACCAGCGACCGCCTGAGCCACTATTCGGGTTGCAGCGTGCCGATCGCAGGGGCGACGCGGCGGCGCCGGGTCATCGCCGCCACAGCTC
>CAMYJM010000103.1 GCA_947258635.1 uncultured Acidimicrobiaceae bacterium | reverse complement strand
GGATAGAACGGAATCGTCCTTCCGGGGCGTTGGTAGAACCGGTCTGTATACCCGCTTCAAGACTCAGGCGGCAGGGATGCCGGATAGACCCCGGCCTCGAATCGAGGATGGAGCGGGACGACGATCCCGTTCTGGTTCCCCTGCGGATCGCCTGGCTGGCGCCCCGTCGCGATGGCACTCGCTCGGTCCGCCTGGCCGACCTCCTCAAGTTGGGCGACCCCCGGGACCCCGATCTGCTCCGACAGTATCTGATCATGGCCCGGGCACCCGACCGCTGCCAGATCCTCGTCGGAGAGCCGGCCCGGTCATCAGAGTTGATCACGCGATGGCAGGAAGGGGTCGAGTCCTCCAGCCTGTCCGACTTCGTGGCCAGGCGGGCCTGGTTGGCGCTGGAACGGGCGGAACGGCATGTGCGGGGCAACCGGTACAAAGTACCCAAGTTCGTCCACCAGGAGATCCTTGGAACCAGCGAGTTTCGCGCGGGCGTCGTCCGGTTCGCCGGCCAACTCGACAAGTCGGAGGAAACGATCTTCAACCGGGCGTCTCGCTACCTCCGCGAGATAGCGGCCACGCACGATGCCTTTACCATCGACCTGGTCGCCAACGCCATCCACTGGTTGTACCGGCAAGGATACGGCTCAATCCACTACGAACCACAAGCTTTCCGCGAGATCTCAACGCTCGGCCAGACCAGTTCTCTCGTATTCCTGCCATCGCACAAGTCGAATCTCGATCATCTCGTCCTCCAATACGTCCTCTGGGAGAACGACGCTCCTCCCAACCACACGGCCGGCGGGATCAACATGAACTTCTTCCCCTTGGGCCCGCTTCTGCGCCGCAGCGGAGTCTTCTTCATCCGTCGGGAATTCAAAGACAACGAGCCGTACAAGTTCGTGCTCCGGGAGTACATCGACTACCTGCTCGAGAAGCGATTCCCCCTCGAGTGGTATCTCGAGGGGGGACGGTCGCGCTCCGGCAAGCTGAGAGCCCCCCGCCTCGGCATGCTGTCATACGTTGTCGATTCGGCGCGCCGCGGGTCGGTGGACGACGTGATATTCATCCCGGTGTCGATCGCCTACGACCAGATCCAGGACGTCGGCTCGTACGCCAGCGAAGCAGCCGGCGGACGCAAGCAGAGTGAGAGTCTCGGCTGGCTGCTGCGGGCCGTCCGCTCGCTACGGCGTCGCTACGGCCGGGCCCATCTCCGTTTCGGGGCCCCGCTGTCGCTCGATACGTTCCTGCGCGATCAACCGGAGCTGCCCACCGACCTCGACGACCGTCGCTCCCCCATCGTCCCCAAGCTGGGATTCGAGATCTCCAACCGGATCAACGAAGTCACTCCGATCACTCCGATCTCTCTGGTGACGCTGGCGCTGCTCAGCGTCCACGACCGGTCGCTCACCCTCGACGAAGTGATGGCCGTTCTCGGGCCGTACCTCGAGTACGTGCGCGCCCGCAACCTGCCGACCACCGAGAAGCTGGCACTCGACGAACCCGACCGGGTGCGCGCCGCGCTCGACAGCCTCACCGATCACGGCGTCGTCTCTCGCTTCCAAGGCGCCACCGCCACGGTGTACGCCATCGGGCACGACCAGCACCTGGCGGCCGCCTACTACCGCAACACGATCATCCACCATTTCATCACTGCCGCCATCACAGAGCTCGCCTTGATCGCAGTCCACCGGGGCAGCGCTCCCGCCTCAGAATCCGCCGTGCTCGATCAGACGTTGGCGATCCGGGATCTGCTCAAGTTCGAGTTCTTCTTTGCGCCCACCGACGAGTTCATCGATCAGATCAAGGCCGAGCTCGATTTTCGCGACCCGCAGTGGCGAGCTCATCTCGCCGCCGGCCAGGCCGACACTCTGCTACTGGCCTTCCAGCCCTTCCAGTCCGAGGTCGTCATGCGGCCCTTCTTCGAGGCGTATCGGGTGATCGGAGACCTGATCGAAGCCGACGCCTATACCTCGCAGATCGACATCGATGGGTTGCGCCGCCGCGCCATGGACCTCGGCAAGCAGTATGTGCTGCAAGGGCGGATTCACAGCGAGGAGTCGGTGTCTCAAGTGCTTTTCGACGCCGCCATCAGTGTGGCGGAGAACCGCAAGCTGTTCGTCCAGGGTCCCGACATCGTCGAACGCCGGATCGAGTTCGCCAATGAGCTGCGCCAGACCGTCGCCCACCTCCGAGCCATTGACGCTTTGACCACCGTGATCGATGCCGGACTCCCGGGAATTAGACATTGACCACTTAGGGTCACTGTTGCTACACTCTTTGTGGGCATGCTTGAGATGA
Source organism: uncultured Acidimicrobiaceae bacterium (assembly GCA_947258635.1). Taxonomy (GTDB): domain Bacteria; phylum Actinomycetota; class Acidimicrobiia; order Spongiisociales; family UBA5794; genus JAHEJX01. Next base: position 6,675 of record CAMYJM010000103.1, on the reverse strand, counting down.
GGTAGGCGCACCACTCTGTATAACTACGTCAGAGGGTCAGATGCCAGACAACATGCCGAGCCAGCCCGAGTTCCCCATCGTCCGCCGCGGCTTCGACCCGGATTCAGTCGATCGTTACATGGCGGCGTTGCGGCGCGAGCTCCAAGACAGGGTGGCCGCCTCCGAGGCGCGGTACGCCAACCTCGAGGTCGCCCTCACTGAAGCCCGCCAACGCGAGGAAGCAGTCCACCTGACGCTCGTCGCGGCCACCAAGACCAAAGAAGAGATGCTCGTCAACGCCCGCCGCGAGGCAGAGCAGGCGACCACCCAAGCACAACAAGCAGCCGACAAGTTGCTCGGCGAGGCGAAGAAGGAAGCGTTCCGTTTGGTGACGGACGCTCGCCAAGCCGCGCATGAGGCCACCACGGTGGCTCGAGCGAACGCGGAAGAAGTCCGGACGAAGGCGCAGGCCGCGGCCGAGAGCATCCGCGACAAAGCGCGACTCGAGGCTATAGAAATGATCGATTCGGTGGAGACCGACACAACCAGCCTCCTGACCGCCCGGGAAGCTGCGCTCGAAGAGATGCGAGCGAAATATGAGGAGGAAGAGGCGGAACTGACGGCGCGGATCGACGTCTTGCGGACGGCGGCGAGCGACCTCGAGGCCCGCCTCAAGGCCATCGCCGCCGGGTCATTGGGGGCCACGAGCCACCTGGTCTCCGGCCTCGCGGAGACGGTCCCGACGGCTCCCGCCGCCGACCAGCCGGTCGCGCCCAAGGCGCGACCGCCGATCCGCGAGGACCGGCGCGAGGCGCACGCGACTGCGGCCCAACCCGAATACGCGACTGAGGCGGCCCCGAGCAAGTCCGAAGTGACCGCCTCAGTCGCAAAGGCTCCGCGGGACGGCGTGAACGCGGACGGCCCGATCCCGGCAGACGAGATCCCGGCAGACGAGATCGCGGCGGCGGAGATCGCGGCCGCCGAACTCGCCAACGCCGAGAGCGCCACGGCGAGATTGCAGGTCGCGGCGATGGAGACGCCCGAGGAGCCTCCGCGCCTCAACGGACAGGCTGTCGTCGAGCGTGTGGAGGACGCGGCCGATCACACGGTCGACCAGGACAACGCGGCGGAGAGGGCCGCCGCGGAGGATCGTCGGGACGCGGTCTCGCCGGCCGCGCGGGCCACGGCCGACTACTACTACGAGTCCCCGGACGAGCCGGACGCCTCTGTAGAGCCCGCGGACGAATCCGAGCCCGAGGTTGTCCCGGAGCCCGTGCCCGAGGTCGTGGCGGAACCCGAGCCGACCGAGGAACCCGAGCGGGTGCCGGTCGCGGTTGGCGCCACCCCACGTCCGGCACCATTCGAGGACGCAGACGGCCGCAAGGGGTCGTACTACTCACGGCGCTCGGCGAAGCTCCCGCGCATCGGCAATGAAGCCGGGCGCAGCGCCCTCGCCGCCGCCAACGCGATTCGAGGAGCCTCCCGAGGCTTGCCGGTGGACGACGACGACACAGACTGACTCGCGACCGGTTTGGTGCCCCTCGAAAGGCCCGCACGCGCACGGCCGCACGACAGTACCGGCCGGTCACGAAAAGGAACGCCCCCGACCCGGGTCGGGGGCGTTCTACATTTGGTCATCGAGCACCAAGTACTGAGAGCGAGCTGCCCTGATTGAGCCATCGTGACTCACTCGGTGCTTGGCGCTCAGTAGTACGGATTGGTTCCGGCCATGTGGTCGGTGGCGTCGACTATCTCCGTGACCTCGGGGATGTTGTGCTTGATCGCCGTCTCGATCCCGTCGCGTAGCGTCATGGCCGCCAGCCCGCAGCCCTGACAGCCGCCGCCCATCTCGAGTTGGGCGGTTGGTCCGTCAACGCTGAGGAGGCGCACGTAGCCGCCGTGCGAGGCGATCGCCGGATTGATGTGCGCTTGCAGGAGCTGCGTGATCCGCTCCTCGACCGTGCCGGTCAACTCGATCGTGGGGCCCTGGGTCGCCAATTGCGGCGTCGCCGGATTCGGGTTGCGTATCACCAACCCACCAGATTCGGTGATGTCGAGGACGGAGCCACGCAGCTGATCGAGGCTCGTCTCCGGGATCGCTACCGGCAGGTCCCCATGCTGCTCCTTGTGGTCGCTGGCTGCGACGTCCTCGGGTCGCATGAATGCGGTCTCGTACACAAAGCCGTTGGCGCCGACGCCGGCGATGCGAAGCCCGAGGGTCAGATCGGGAACGGCCTCGAGGGCGCGCAATTCGAGTATCTGCTCGAGAGCTATGTCACTGATCTCGACGATGTTGGAACTGGTTTCCATTATCTTCAATCGTAGGTGGGGGGTGGCAACTGGCAACCGACCGAACGGCTGCGCTATTCCGCGTACATCGCGTCGATTTCGGCGGCGAAGTGCTCGGAGACTTTGTTGCGCTTGACCTTGAGGGTCGGCGTCAACTCACCACCCTCGATCGAGAGTTGCCGGGCGAGCACGGTGAACTTCTTGATCTGCTCGACCCGGGCGAAGTTCTGGTTGAGCTCGGTGACTGCCGCGTCCAGCTCCTTGATGATCTGCTCAGACTCGTAGGGCGGCGTCGAGATGCCGTGCACTTCGATGAACGCGGCGGTCGTCTCCTCATCGAGAGTCACCAGGGCCGAGAGGAACTTGCGGCGATCGCCGATCAGGACCACCTCGCTGACGAGGGGATGGTTCTTCAGTGCCGCTTCGAGCGGACGCGGGGCCACGTTCTTGCCGCCCGCGGTGATGATGATGTCCTTCTTGCGCCCGGTGATCCACAGGAAACCGTCGGCGTCGAATGCGCCGAGGTCGCCCGAGTGCAGCCAGCCATCGACGAGCGTCTCCGCCGTCGCGGCCTCTTCTCGGTAGTAGCCGAGGAAGACGTTGCGCCCCTTCACCAGGATCTCGCCGTCGTCGGCGACTTCGACCTCGGTGCCGGGCCACGCGGGGCCGACGCTCCCGAAACGGACCTTGCCCGGCCGGTTGGTCGAGGTGGGCCCGGTGTCTTCGGATTGGCCGTAGACCTCGTGGATGATCAAATCGAGACTGCCGAAGAACTCGAGGATCTCGGGGTTGATCGGCGCCGCTCCCACCCCGAGGACCCTGGCGTTCGACATGCCGAGCTGGGGCTTGACCTTGTCGATCACCAACTTCTTGGCGACGGCGTACTGGCCGGCGAGCAGGCCCGTCGGTTCCTTGCCTTCGCATCGCAGGGCGGTCACCTTGGAGACGACGTCGCGCGCCCAATCGGCGATCTTGGCCTTGGCCCCGGTCGCCTCGGCGAGCTTCGCCACGACACCGGCGTGGAACCGTTCCCACACTCGGGGCACCGCAAAGAAGACCGAAGGTTGCACCTCCCGCAGGTTGTCGGCCAGCTTGTCGATCGACTCGGCGTAGTAGACGGCCCCGCCGGACGTAGCCGGCACGTGAATGGAGAAGATCTGCTCGGCGATGTGGCTCAGCGGCAGGTAGCTGAGCGTGGTGTCATCGTGCGTAACCTGGAACATCTGTACGGTCTGAGCGGCCGTCCAGGCCAGGTTGTCGTGGGACAACATCACGCCCTTGGGGGGCCCGGTGGTGCCCGAGGTGTAGATGAGGGTGGCGAGCTGGTCCATCTCCAGGGCGTTGAGGCGCGCCTGGAACTCGTCCTCCGACGTCTCGGCGGCCTTGGCCATGAACTCATCCCACGACATCACGAGCTCGTCGTCGATCTCCGTTCCCTTCATCATGACGACATGGCGCAGCGCCGGCAGTTCATGGCGAACCTGATTGATCTTCTGCCATTGCTCCTCGTTCTCCAGCAGGACGATTGGAGCCTCGGCGTGGCCGATGATGTACCGGCACTCGGCCGGGGAGTTGGTCGTGTAGATCCCGGCGGGGACTCCCCCGGCGGCCATCGCCGCGATGTCGAAGATCACCCACTCGGGACGATTGAAGCCGAGAATGGCGACGGGCTGGCCCACCTCGAGCCCCAGGGCGATCAAAGCCTTCGCAGCGGCCTTGACCTCATCGGCGTAGGTCGCCCACGAAGTTGGCTTCCAGGCGCCGCCTTCGCGGACGTAGTAGGCCGGACGGTCCGGTGTCCGCTCTCCGTGACGCAAGATCTTGTGCGGGATGGTTTCGGCGGGCACGACGGCTCCTTTTACGGGTCGGGGGACATCGGGAGCCGGCGGCGACTCCTCGGCTGGAATTCAGTGATGGAGGATAGCGACCCCGGGGCCGGCTTCCGACTACGGCCCGCCGGCTACTTCCGCAGCACGATCAACTGACGGGTCGTCAGGTCGAGGACCCGCTCGACATCGCTGCGGCTTTCGGCGATCCATCGAGCCAGGTCTTCACCCTCAACGCGTACCAGCCACCACGCAACATCCTTGTTGGGGTTCTGGCGGAAACCGCGCCACGCGGCGCGGGCCACCTTCACCGCGTCGGCCTCTTGCTCGAATCGTCCGAGCGATGTCTCGATGGGATCGGTCGGCCGTTCGCCGGGCCGCAGCGCCGGCTCGCGAAACTCCACCGCCTCGAAGCGGGTCCCGTTCTCCTCGACCACGTGCACCTCCTCATCCTGCTGATGCAGATTGTAGGCTACGACCACTATCCGCGCACGACACCAATTGGAAATAGCGCCAACTGTCTAGTCCTTTGGCCCTAAGCAAGGGCCCGGCGGCCGGTTACGTTGGAGGTGCGCCAGCTGAGGCGAAATGGATAGCTCACTCGTCTTGATACCGTCGGATACCGTCCACCTCGAGGGAGAGCTCGCGTTTCCGGAGAACGCCACGGGGATCGTCGTATTCGCCCACGGCAGCGGGAGCGGGCGCCACTCTCCCCGCAACCAGGCGGTCGCGGCTCAACTCCGCGAGGCGACCCTGGCGACGCTGCTGATGGATCTGCTGACGGCCGAGGAGGAACACGAGGAGCGGTACACCCGGCACCACCGCTTCGACATCCAGCTTCTCTGTGACCGCCTGGTCGCGGCGACCGAATTCGTGGCAACACTGACCGAAACCGCCCATCTCCCTCTCGGCTACTTCGGAGCCAGCACCGGGGCCGCAGCGGCATTGGGGGCGGCCGCAGCCCTCGGCGATCGGGTGAATGCAGTCGTGTCCCGCGGCGGCCGGCCCGATCTCGCCGGGGGCACTTTGGCGGTCGTGACCTCGCCGACGCTGCTAATCGTCGGCGGGGCCGACGGCCCGGTCATCGGGATGAACCGCGAGGCGATGGGTCGGATGGTCACCACGCACCTCTTCCCGGAGCCCGGCGCCCTCGAGCGGGTGGCCGAACTGTCGGCGACATGGTTTCGACGCTACTTCGGCAGCGACGGCAGGGCGGCAGCCGGCTAGTCGGCCGCCCCCTCGGGAACCAGTGAGGCCGTCCGCGTCTCCACTCCTTCGTGATTGGGTGGGCGCAGGATCAGCCGGAAGGTGGCACCGCGGCCGGGCCCCTCGGACTCAACCGTGATGTCTCCGTCCATCGCTTTGATGAGCGAGCTACTGATCGCCAGCCCCAGCCCGCTGCTGTTACCCCGCCCCACCCCGGCGGTGCCGGATTCGAACGTATCGAAGATCCGGCCGAGGTCTTCGGATCCGATCCCCACCCCCTGGTCTTTCACCGCAACGACGGGAGTGCCGTCGGTTTGGCGGAATGCGGATATCGAGATGGTTCCACTGTCGGAGTACTTGATCGCGTTGGCGACGACATTGGTGAGAACCTGCCGGAGTCGCAACGGGTCGGCCCGGCACTCCAACCCCTCTTCGATGTCGACCGATATGGTGAGGCCCTTCTGGAGCGCCAGCGGCGTCAATCGGCTGGCGACCTCCTCGATCGCCGCTTCACACGAGACACTGGAGATTTCGATGGGAATCCCGCCATCTTCGAGCTTCGCCGCGTCCAGCAGGTCATTGACCATCACCAGCATTGCCGTAGCCGCCCCGTAAATCTCAGAGAGATAGTCCGACAGCTCGGGAGGCTCCGCGGCGACGCCCTCGGCGAGCCCGGTGAAGCCAACGATGGTCGCCAGCGGCGTCCGCAGCTCATGGGTGGCCGCCGCATGGAAGCGCCTCCGGCTCTCCAGCCTGTGGGCGAGCTCGACATTGGCGGCGTGCAGGTCGGCTGTCCAGCTGGCCGCGATTTGCCGAGCGGCGGCCTCGGTTTGTGCTTTCGATCTCGCAAGCCGGGTGTAGAGAACGCCGATCACGGTTCCGAGGATCGCCAAGACCGCAGGAGCCAGATCCACTACCCACATGATCGGGTGTAGCTCGTGGAGTTCGGAGAACTTCATCGGTCCCGACTCGGCGACCGCCAGCCACCAGGCGGCGAGCATGAAGACCAGCCCGAACACTGCCCCCGAGATCGTCCAACGAATCACGTAGAAGCCTCGAGTGATTCTGGGGGTGGCAACCATCACCCATTCGTATCGGTAGGTCGGGCCACTTCTTTGAGCTAGTCCGCACACACGTCGCCACCGGCGAATGGTGGGCCGAAGACGCGACGCCGGCCCGAAACGGCCGTGGAGACGGCTGCCCGTCACGAACCAGGCCTGCTCCTCAGGGGCCCAGGACGGTCGGATTCCGGGGAAGGGCGCCTGCGCTCCCTTCCCCGGCTGCTATCCGTTGCGCCGGCTCGTCAGCCGCCGGTTGTCAGGTCTTCCGGCGCGTTGATGAACGTGCAAACCACGACATCTTCCAACTCGACGAC
>CAMYJM010000102.1 GCA_947258635.1 uncultured Acidimicrobiaceae bacterium | reverse complement strand
TCCTAATCAAGACAGCGACCCGCACCGGGTTGATCATAGCGGCGGCGGTGATTGCGGTGGATCAGCTCACCAAAGTCTGGGCCGTCGCTGCCCTCAGCGACGGTTCCATCGAGCTGATAGACGGCACGCTGCAGCTCCGGCTGACCCGCAACCCGGGAGCCGCTTTTTCCTCTTTCACGGGCGGCGGTCCTTTCCTGGGGGCCGTAGCCGCCGTCGTCGCCATCGCTATCGCCTTTTTGCTTCCCCTCATCGAGGAAAGGCTCGACAGGCTGGCGCTGTCACTCGTGATGGGAGGTGCGCTCGGCAACTTCGTAGATCGCATCTTTCGCGGCGACGGCTTTCTTGATGGTGCCGTCGTCGATTTCATCGACTTATCCTTCTGGCCGAAGTTCAACGCGGCCGACAGCGCGATCTCGGTGGGGGTCGTGCTGATGCTGGCAACCGTCCTGTTCCGCAGAGAACCGGCGGCATGACCGAGCCCGAAGCCATACCTCCAGTGGAGATCGTCGTCCCCGTGGACATGGACGGGCGGCGGGCCGATCGGGTGGTTGCGGGCACCCTGGAGATCAGCCGGGCGGCGGCACGTCTCGCCGTTGATTCGGGCCAGGTGGTGGCAGAGGGCAGGCCGGTCGCCGCGACGGACAAACTCGCGGCCGGGACACGGCTGGTGGTGCGGCGGCCGGCGGAACCGGCTGGGCTCGTCCCACTGGACGCTCCGCTGGCGGTGCGCTACGAATCGCCCGCGGTGTTGGCGGTCGACAAGCCCCCCGGACTGGTAGTCCACCCCGGTGCCGGCCATCGCAATGACACTCTCGCCAATGTGATCGTCTTCCACTTTCCCGAGCTCGCCGCACTGGGGGAGGAGTATCGCTGGGGACTCGTTCACCGCCTCGATCGTGATACCTCGGGCTTGCTGTTGGTGGCTCGCAGTGCGGCTGCTCACGCCGCCCTGCAGGCACAACTCAAACAGCGCCGGATCGAGAGGGTCTACCTAGCCCTGGTGAACACCGTCATCGACCCGGTGGCCGGGGCGATCGAAGCCCCGATTGGTCGTGACCCGGAGCATCCCACCCGGATGACACTTCGCCAGGGGGGTCGCTTCGCCAAGACCCACTATCGCCGCCTGGCCGCCTGGGAGGACCTGTCACTTCTCGAAGTGCGACTGGAAACGGGCCGCACTCACCAAATCCGGGTCCACATGAGCTCGATCGGCGCCGCGGTCGTCGGCGACAAGACGTACGGCCTGCGCCGGTCCACCACGGGCAACCCCGGCCGGGTTTGGCTTCACGCGGCGCGCCTCACATTTGCCGACCCCGAGCTGCCCGGGTCGCGCAATCCGGTGACGGTGCACTCTCCGCTGCCTGCCGACCTGGCCGCGAGCCTGAGAGAACTGGGCGATCCGGCCCACGGCACCCTGCCCCCTGATGTCGGGGGTGTTCCGGCGCTCTAGGCTGGCGCCGGCGCGACGGACAGGATGAAGAATGACCGCCGACTACGAGCGACTTTCCTTTCTCGACAGCTCATTCCTCGCGATGGAGAGCCGGTCGACCCATTTTCACGTCGCCGGCCTGCTCATCTTCGAGGCCGCTCCTCTCCGCAGGGAGGACGGCGGAATCGATATCGCCCGCATCGCAAGCTTTGTCGAGTCGCGGCTTCATCTCGTCCCGAGGTACCGCCAGCGTCTGGCGCTGGTGCCGTTCGAGCGCCATCCGGTCTGGGTTGACGATGAGCACTTCAATGTCGACTACCACATTCGGCACAGCAGCCTTCCGAAGCCGGGTACGGTCGAGCAGCTGAAGCTGCTGATGGGGCGGCTCTGCTCGCAGCAGCTCGACCGTTCCAAGCCGCTCTGGGAGCTGCATGTCGTTGAGGGTCTGGCACATGATCGATTCGCGATCATTTCGAAGATCCATCACGCCATGATCGACGGTATCTCCGGCGTGGATCTCATGGCGGTGCTGCTCAACCTGGCTCCCACCGCGGACGTCACTCCCGCCCCGCCGTTCGAGCCGCGGCCGGCACCGTCGGGCGCCGAGCTCGTGCTCCGCGAGACCGCCCGCCGCGCCGGCCGGGCCGCCGCCGCCCTTCGGTCGGTGCAGACCCTGTCGGAGGATGTTCAATCGATCGCGCTCGAGGGGGCGCGCCGGGTCCGTGCAATGCGCCACTCGCTGGGTTCCGGTTGGTTGACGCCGGCCACGAAGACTCCGTTGAACGGCGTGGTCGGTCCCAATCGGCGCTTTGAAACTCTCCAAACGCCCCTCGCGGATATCAAGGAGATCAAGAACAGCCTCGGAGGCACGGTCAACGACGTGATCCTTGCCACCGTGGCCGGTGGGGTGCGCAGTTTCTTGGTCGATGAGCGGGGATTCGACGTCGCCGGCGTCGACTTTCGGGTGATGGCACCAGTGAGCGTGCGGTCGCCGAGCCAGCGGGGGACACTGGGCAACCAGGTGGCGATGTGGCTGGCGGCACTCCCGGTCGGTGAGGCCGACCCGGCGGCACGGCTGGCGGCAGTCTCCGCCGAGACGGAGAAACTGAAGCGAACTGACCAGGCGTTGGGGGCCGCCTCCCTGGTGCGCATGAGCTCCGGCGCTCCGGCCACTTTGGTCTCGCTGGCGAGTCGTCTGGCCACCGGGGCGCGCCCCTTCAACATGACGGTGACCAACGTGCCGGGGCCGCAATTCCCGTTCTACCTCCTCGAGTCGGCGCTCCTCGAGCAGTACCCGCTGGTGCCGCTGTGGCACGGTCATGGCGTGGGGATTGCGCTCTTCAGCTACAACGGCTCCGTCTCATGGGGCTTCAACGCCGATTACGACGTCATGTACGATCTCGGAGAGTTTGTGGGAGCGATCGAGGCCGCTTTCAAAGAGTTGCTCGCCGTTGCCCGAGGAGCGGAGGTGCCGGTCGGCGGCGCCCGCCAACCATCCCGGGAGGCAGCGACGAGGACCGCCGTGCCCAAGCAACGTCCTCCAATGGGAACCGGCGCCGCCAAGCCGGGTGCGGCGAAGCCGGCTGCGGCCAAGCAGCCCGCCGCCAAGTCGAGTGGGACGAAGTCGAGCGGGGCGAAGAAGTCCGCCGCCAGATCAAGTGCGGCGAAGTCGAGTACGGCGAAGTCGAGCGGGGCGAAGAAGTCCGCCGCCAAGTCAAGTGCGGCGAAGTCGAGTGCGGCGAGGAAGCCCGCCGCCAAGTCAAGTGCCGCCAGGTCGAGTGCGGCGAAGTCGAGTGCGGCGAGGAAGCTCGCCGCCAGGTCGAGTGCGGCGAAGTCGAGGGGGACGAAGTCGAGCGGGGCGAAGAAGCCCGCCACCAAGTCGAGTGCGGCGAAGTCGAGCGGGACGGAGTCGAGCGCATCGAAGCAGCCCGCCGCCAAGTCGAGCGCCAAGAGACGGCCCCCCACCAAGTAGCTCGGCCCGCGACACGGTCCCACGTGATACGTGATACGTGATACGCAATACGCAACACGTAATACGTAATACGCAATACGCAATACGTAATACGCAATACGATCTACGAGAAAAGCCCACCCGACCGGCCCCGTCCGATGAGAGTCATTTTCGCGGTGTGGCCTGTGGGATTACATTGATGTAGTTTGTAGTTCCGCGCCGGGTTCGGAGGACTCGTTGGAAGAGAGCTTCGCCCATCTACACGTGCACACCGAGTTCTCGATGCTCGACGGCGCCGCGCGCGTCCAGGACCTGGTCAAAGCGGTCGCCGGTGACGGCCAGCCTGCGGTAGCGATAACCGACCACGGCGTCCTGTACGGGGTCGTCGACTTCTCTCGGGCGGCCCGCGCGGTCGGGATCAACCCGATCGTCGGCATCGAAGCCTATGTCACTCCGGACAACCGCTTCGATCGACCGCCGCGACGTCAGGATGTCCGCTATCACATGAATCTGCTGGCAACATCGGAAATCGGTTATCGCAATCTCATGACGCTCTCATCGAAGGCCTATCTCGAAGGCTTCTACTACAAACCGCGTATGGACGCCGCCCTGCTGGCTGAGCACAGCGAAGGTCTCGTGGCAACGTCCGGGTGTCTCGGTGGGCACGTTCCCCAGCTGCTTGCCCCGGACGCCCGCAGCGAAGAGGGCAATCGCGATCAAGTGCGGGACTACGACGCAGCGGTGGCGGCCGCGGCGATGTACCAGGACATCTTCGGCAAAGAGAACTTCTACATCGAACTGCACAACCACGGCATTCCCGCCCAGGCGGCCATCATGGAAGATCTGTTGGCGATAGCCCGCCAGGTCGAGGCGCCGCTACTGGCGACCAACGACACCCATTACACATACGCGGACGAAGCAGACGCCCACGACGTGCTGCTGTGTATCCAGACCGGAGCCAACAAGAGCGACGTCGAGCGCTTCAGATTCCAGTCACAGGAGTTCTATGTGAAGTCGGCGCGCCAGATGCGCCAGCTCTTTCCGGCGGATCAATTCCCCGGGGCTTGCGACAACACCCTATTGATCGCGGAGCGGGCCAACGTCGAGCTCGAGTTCGACCAGAACCTCCTGCCCCAGTTTCCGGTGCCGGCCGACCACGACGAGGCCAGCTATCTGCGGTACTTGGTGATGGAGGGGGCCAAGTCGCGCTACGGCGATGCCCTGCCCGACCTGGTTGTCGAGCGTATCGACTACGAGCTGCGGGTCGTCGGGGACATGGGCTTCGATGCGTACTTCCTCATCGTCTGGGACCTGATCAGATATGCGACCGAACGCGGGATCCGCACTGGGCCCGGCCGGGGGAGTGCCGCCGGGTCGATCATTGCCTACTGCCTCGGCATCACCAAGCTCGATCCCATTGAGTTCGGCCTCATCTTCGAACGCTTCTTGAATCCGGGCCGCCGCCAGATGCCGGACATCGACATGGATTTCGACGAGCGGTATCGCGGCGACGTCATCAAGTACTGCGCCGAACGCTACGGCAGCGACCATGTGGCCCAGATCATCACGTTCAGCACGATCAAGGGGCGCCAGGCGATTCGCGACTCGGCCCGTGTGCTCGGCCAGCCGTACGGCCTTGGAGACAAGATCGCCAAGCTGATGCCGCCGGCCATCCTGGGGCGGGAGGCTACGCTCACCCAGTGCCTCGAGCCGCCACCCGTCGAGGCCGAGGCGGATGTCAAGGATTGGTACGTCGGGGCGGCCGGTTTGCGCGAGCTGTATGCAGCCGACGATGCGGTCCGCGAGGTCGTCGACACTGCGCGGGGACTCGAGGGCCTGCGCCGCCAGGATTCGATTCATGCGGCCGCGGTGGTCATCTCTCCGGTGCCGCTCAGCGAGATCGTGCCTCTGCAGCGTAAGGGTGATGATGCCGAGGTGGTCACCCAGTACGAAATGCATGCCGTAGAGCAGCTCGGGCTGCTCAAGATGGATTTCCTCGGACTCCGCAACCTGGCGACCATCGAACGGGCAATCGAGCTGATCGCGCGCAATACCGGCGAGCGGGTCGATATCGACGCCCTGCCGCTCGACGACCCCGGCGTCTACGAGATGCTGCAGGCCGGTGACTCCATGGGCGTGTTCCAGTTCGAAGGTGGCCCGATGCGGGCGCTGATGCGCAACCTGAAGCCCGAGGAATTCGAGCATCTCATTGCTCTCAACGCGCTCTACCGGCCGGGGCCGCTCGGTGCCGGTATGCACACCGAGTACGCCGACCGCAAGAACGGTCGTTCGGCGGTCACCTATCTCCATCCGAATCTCGAGCCGCTTCTCAGAAGCTCGTTCGGGATCATGGTCTATCAGGAGCAGGTCATGCAGGTGGCCCGCGAGATGGCCGGCTTCACCATGGCGGAAGCCGATGTGCTCCGCAAAGCCATGGGGAAGAAGATCCCGAGCGTCATGCGGGAACAAGAGGAGCTGTTCGTGGCCGGCTGTGTCGGCCAGAGCCACCCGGAGGAGCTGGGCCGCGAGATATTCAGCTTCATCGAGCACTTCGCCGGCTACGGCTTCAACCGCAGCCATTCGGCGGCATATGCCTTGGTCGCATACCAAACGGCCTGGTTGAAGCGGCACCATCCGGCCGAATACATGGCCGCGCTCCTGACGGCTTCCAAGAAGGACAAAGACCGCACCGCGTTGTATCTCCACGAATGCCGTTCTATGGGGTTGCGAGTGCTCGTGCCCGATGTGAATCGATCAGAGCTCGACTTCGCCGCCATCGACGGCGAGATCACGTTCGGGCTCTCGGCGGTGCGCAACGTCGGCGAAGGCGTCGTCGAGCTGATCATCGCCGAGCGCGTCAAGAACGGGCCGTTCACCAGCTTACAAGACTTCATCGACAGGGTCGACCTCAACGTGTTGAACAAGCGAACCATCGACTCGCTGGTCAAAGCCGGTGGTTTCGACTCGCTCGGCCACACCAGGCGCGGTCTGATCGAGCGCTACCTCGACATGCTCGACGCAACCGTGGCGCGGCGAAGGGCCGAAGAGATGGGACAGTTCAGCCTGTTCGGCGGCGCCGGATCGGCAGTGGAAGAGATCGCAGTCGAGATTCCCGACCATGCCTGGGACAAACGCAAGCGACTGGCCTTCGAAAAGGAGATGCTCGGTCTGTACGTCTCCGATCACCCCCTGTTCGGGATCGAGAAGGCGCTCAGCATGATGTGCACGAGCACACTTCCCGGCCTGTGGGAGGCGGAAGACAAGTCGCACGCCACCATCGGCGGGATCATCTCGGGAATCACCCGCCGGTACACGCGCGGCGGCGACCCCATGCTGTTCTTCGTCCTCGAGGATCTCCAGGGATCGTGTGAGGTTGTCGCCTTTCCTCGCACGGTCGCCGAGTACGGACCCTTCGTCCGCGAGGATGCCGTGGTGGTCGTGACCGGGCGCGTTGATCACCGCGGCGACGAAGTGAAGTTCATCGCCTCTGAGATCCGTGAGCCCGAGCTATCCGAGGAGGACCTGGTTCGCCTCCGGGTTCCGGCCGGCCGGCTCTCCAAGAACATGGTCGATAGGCTGCGCGGCGTCATCTCCAATCACCCGGGCACGGCGCCGGTATACCTTCACATGGTCTCGTCCGGTACCGAGAAGGTGATCCGCCTCGGCGACGAGCATCGGGTGGAGCCGCGTTCGGCTCTGTTCGCCGAGCTCCGCGAGCTCCTGGGCCCGAGCGCCGTCGGTTAGGGGTTCCCCGGGGCCGGCGGGATCACCTCGATTCCTCTCGTGATCGGCGGCATTCGGGTTGAATGGGTCCCATGGTTGTCAGGTTGTTGGCGGCGGGGGACGAAGGCACAGTGCGGGAGTTGTTGCATCGCTTCAAGGGCTACGAGACGATAGATCCCCGGGAGTTCCTTCGCGATCCGAGAACGCTCCTTCTCGTCGCCGAGGATGACGGTGGATTGGTGGGTTGGCTCTGCGCCTTCGAGTTGATCCGGCCGGAAGGCCGCCGCGCAATGCTTCTCTACGAGATAGAAGTCGACGGCGAAGCTCGGGGACGAGGTCACGGTCGGGCGTTGCTCGATCGGCTGCGGGCCGAGGCTGAAGCACGCGATCACTTCGAGGTGTGGGTTCTCACCGATCCCGACAACGACGCGGCCGCGGCGCTCTACACGGCAACCGGCGCCGAACGGTCACGGCAGCTCATGTTCACCTGGGATGTCGGCTAGGCCGGTCCCGGCATCTCGTTCTCTCCGCAACGCGCTCGGCGGAGGAGGTGGGGTGGGCGAGATAGAAGCCCTGAGCCGCATCGCACCCGAGGGCGCGCAGCACGTCGAGTTGTTCGGGAGTCTCCACCCCTTCGGCTACGACGCGAAGCGACATCGAGTGCGCCGTATCGATGATCGCCGTCGAGGTGGCCTGGTCGCCGCGCTGGTCGTCGATCTGGCGGATGAACGTTCGATCGATCTTGAGCACCTCGATGGGGAATCGTTTCAAGTAGCTGATCGCGGAGTGGCCCGTGTTGAAGTCGTCGACGGCGATCTTGACTCCGAGCCGGCTCACCTGCTCCATCGTGGCCATCAGGTCGGGCCGCTCATCGAGGAGGATCCCTTCAGTCAGCTCGAGCTCCAGCAGCTCAGGGGGAACTTCATGCCTCGCCAGCGTGTCAGCAACGAGCGCCGCGAGCCCGCCGCGCTCGAGTTGGCGGCCGGAAACGTTTACGGAAACGGGTACCACCTGCTCCAGGTTGGTCGCCCACGTCGCCAACTGGGCGCACACGACGTCGAAGACCCAAGCGCCCAGTGCGAATATCAGGTCGCTCTGCTCGGCGGCACGGACGAAGCGGGCCGGGGAGATACTGCCAAGGCGTGGGTGATCCCATCGCGCCAGCGCCTCGAAGCCGGCCACGGTTTCACGGCGCAGGTCGATCTTGGGCTGGTAGGCCACCCACAGTTGCCCGTCATCGGCCGCCAGGGCGTCGCTCAGGTCTGCCAGGAGCTGCACGCTCCCAATCTCGGCCGCGGCGACTTCCTCGTCGTAGGCCCGATACATCGCGGCCGGTGAGGCGCCGGCTGCTCGCCTGGCAAGCCGGGCACGCTGTATCAGCCCGTCGGGAGTTACCGCGTCCAGCGGCGCAATCGCTACACCGACGCGTGGATTGGGGCGAATCACGGCGCCGAGTGCTTCCGTGGGCACGTCGAGGGCCCCGAGGAGCTTGCCGGCGACGCGGCCCGGGTCCTCGACGCGCGGTGATGGCGCCATGACGACTGCCAACTCATCACGGGCCAGCCGGGCCACCACATCGGTGGCACGTACCGCCGAGCGCAGACGGCGCGAGGTCTCCACGAGCGTCGCGTCGAGCTGGGCCCTCGTCAGCGGCAGGAAGTGCTCGTGCTCCGGCTGAATGCCGACGACCACCAAACCTACGAACCCTGCGGCCGGTCCGGCGCCGTCGAGCAGCTCTTGCAGACGTTCCCGGACGGCATCGATGGGGCCAAGCCTCGTCAGCGGATCGATCGTGATCGGTTGGACCGAGTGCGTCCGGCGTGGCCGGGGACTGGCCTGCTGCTTGGCAGCGACGCTGCGTATCAGCAGAATCAGCACGATCGCCGCCCCGGCGACTATCCCCATCTGGGTCTGCTGAATTCGGATCCCGGTGGCGGAGGCGTCCTCCCCGATAGCACGGGATACCTCGCGCAGAGCTGCCGCGTAGCCGGCCCGCGCCTCCGGGTCACCCCCGATCGCCAGTAATCCGAGGCTCTCGAGGCGGGCTTGAGTGCGCGCGACACGCGGCGAAGCTGCCGTGGCGTCGATGGCGCCGAGCATTTTCTGATGAAGAGCGACCATGGCCGCAGGTGCCGCTCTGTCTGCAATCGCCGCGCCGACATCATCGGCCAGGAATACTGCCGTGTCGGCCTGCTGCCGGATGTCGGTGCTGCGCATTTGAAGAACGGCGAGGGCAGTCGCCGCTGCGATGACGACAAGGAATCCCACGGTCAAATGCGCATGCTGCACCCAGAACCTCTTCGGCGTCTTCGATTCCACAGTGAGGCCTTGATGATTGCGAACGCTAGTTCATTATCGGTCGCGATTGCGGCCGATTGACGACTTCGCGGGGCAATCCCCGAGCCGGGGACCATTGCTGCGCAACGCATTGCCCGGAGCCCTAGGCCGTCACCGTTTCGAGGATGGCCGTGAGGCCGGCGGCGCGGTCGATGAGGTCGGCCAGGCCGGCAATGTCAATTGGCGGATGACGCAGCCAGGGGACCGTCGCCATAGGGACCGCAAGCCGGGCGGCCATCTCGAGGCGGGCATCTCGATTGCGTCTTGCTTCGAGGCTCCATCGCTCCATGTTCTCGCGCAGCGCCGCGTCCTCGACCCCGGCGCCCTTGGGCCCGCGCGCTGTGATCCACGTGTCGGGGAGGCTCCTATTGAAGATGAGGGCATCGGGTGAGGCATTGATCTCTGGCAGGCTCGAGAAGAAACGGCTCGCTTCGCGCATCGCGCCGGGGGAGTCGGTGGTAGCCACCAGCACCTTTGCCTGGACGAGGAGACGATCGATGGCCGCGGCGCGAGCGGCCAGCCCGTCGTAGAGGGCGCGGAGATCGAGCAGGAAGTCGGCAATCTCCTCGAGAAGCGCGCTTCCCAACAGCGTGTCGGCGAGCCGCAGCATCGGGCGGGCCGCCGTGCGGTAGAAGATGCGCCGGCCGGGGAGGCGGGCACCCGTCAGCCACCGCAGTAGGCGACCGCCGACCAGGTCCCGCATCCGTCGTGGCGCCATGAAGAAGTCGATGCCGCCTTCAGCCGGCGGGGTGTCGACGACGAGCACGTCCCAATTGCCGCTCTGAGCGAACTCGGCCACTTGCTCGCCGGCGGCGTAGGCCTGGGCTGCCGGGAAGCGGTCGGCCACGGCGCGGAAGTAGGGGTTGTCCGCGAGCCGGTCGGCAACTTCCGGCTTGGCGTGGCGCCGGGTGATGGCCTCCCATGACGCCGTGACATCGAGCATCACAGCATCGAGGGGCCCGGCACCCGGGACGGGAGTAGGGCGATTGGTCGTCCCGTCGAGCATCGCGATTCCCAGCGCGTCGGCGAGCCGGCGCGCCGGATCGACGGTTATCACCAGGGTGCGCGCCGCCCGTCGGGCGATGACAGCCGCGATGCCCGCGGAGAGCGTGGTCTTGCCTACTCCGCCTGCGCCGGTCACGATGAGGATCGCCGGCCGATTCACAGCGCGTCATCCCACGCGTCGGCCAGCTGGGCCGACACCTCGGTTGGGGTGTGAATCCCGAACAGGTACGGGAGACGGATGTCGATGGGCAAGATTGACAGGGCCGACTCCTGGAGCTCGAGCAGTCCGAGGTGGTGGGCCGCCGCCTCAGATGCGGGTCGGTCGGGTAGCGTCCCGAGCCGTTCGGGCGGCAGATCCAGCGCCGGCAGCACCCTATTGGCGATCACCGCTCCAAGAGTGACCAACCGATCCGACTCCAGTTCATCGAGCGTCTCGGCGGTTTCGAGCGCAGGCAGCTCTTCGGGGGTTGTTATGAGCACCAGCAGCGACTGGGCGGGGTCGACGAGCATGGTGGCCATGCGACGGGCTTGATCCCTGACGGCGCCCGTCGGGACGAGATCGGCGACCACGGCGGGAGCGCGCAGGTAAGACATCAGCTGACCGAGAGGAGGGGCATCGACTACGACCAGGTCGTGATGGCCCTGCCAGACATCGAATATCGGCTTGCCGATGGTGATGACCTCGCGGATCCCGGGTGCAGTGTCGGCCAGAACCTGCATCGCGCGACTCAGCGCCCTCGTGGGAGCCGCCGCAGGCATCCGCAGCTGGATCTTGATGTATTCGTCGAGAGCTTCGGCCCGATCGATCGCCATTGCCTGGATACCGCCGTGGAACGTCGCCGGCTCATAGCCGAGGCGGTCGGCTCCAAGGTGAAGGGCCACCCCGACCTGATCTGTCATCGCGCAGATGAGGACCCGCTTGCCGGTGCGCTGGGCGCGCAGAGCCAGGGCGACCGACAGCGCCGACTTGCCGACTCCACCTTTACCGGAGACGATGATCAGCCGTTGTTCGAGCATCACACTGAGGCTAGCGAGGACCGGCAACGGGGCCGCCACGAGGTAGCGTGTGCCCTCTCGAGTAGCGGATGCGCCGTCAAGCCGAAAGGACCGATGTGGCACAACTAGATGTCGACAAGCTCATCGCCCGATTCCAGGAGCGTGCCGCGGCCGTGAAGGACAGGGGAGTGCCCCCCATCGAAGGTCCCGGCCGCCAAGCCTTCATCGAGCAGGCGGAGAACGACTTTCTCGACTATTCGCTGGTGGGGCGGGCCACGTGGTCGGTTGAAGACGATTCGCTGGTGCTGCGAATCCCGCTGAAGTAAGAGCCGGCTAGCTAGCGCCCGGGGCGCTCCCAGGTCGTGAACTCTCAGGCCGTGTCCATCGCCAGCCGACCATGTGAGTCTTTCCTCGTAGGTGGGCATGAGCTT
>CAMYJM010000101.1 GCA_947258635.1 uncultured Acidimicrobiaceae bacterium | reverse complement strand
CCGACCGCACTCTTCACCAGACGTGGCATGTGACAGTCGATGCAGTCGACAACGGACTTCATCACATCCGATTTCTGGTATTGCGCGTTCTGGAAGTGGCAATCGTCGCAATCGACACGGGTGGTTGCGGTCCCTTCTTTCCGGTTCTGGATCACACCTGCGTGCGGATCGTGGCAAGCCACGCAGTCGATCGCCCGATGCTTGGACTGGAACAGTTCCTCATACTGCTCGTGGTGACGAATGAACCCACCGCTGGCGTTGATGGCTTCCGGCGCCCCCCGCAGGTGGCAATCACCACACGCATTGGACGTGCGATCGACCTTCAACGCCGCGCCGTAGGGGCTGGCGACGTGGTTGGAGCCGGGACCGTGGCATTCCTCGCATTGAATGCCCGGCTCGGCCCAAGTGCCGATCAGGCCGGGCAGCCCATCCTGGTTGCCCTCAGGCTGGTAGCCGGTGGTATGGCAGGTTCCGCAGTTGTAGGCCTTCTCCTCACCGGCGTGATAGGGCACCCAGTCGCCGCCGAGTCCGATGGCCTCGTTGACCAGGTTGTACTGCGTGGTTGCATCGGCATCACCGGTGATGATGAAGCCTTCTTGGTCGATGAATCGGGCCTTCCAGCCGTAGCCGCCGATCACATAGGTGATGTCATCCCACGTGTATCCCTCGGGCGTTTCGGTGATCTCGGTGAATGGGTAGGTAGGCGGCTGACCGTCCACCACCTTGTTCAGCTTGTAGGGGTGACCCGACTTGTTGAACACCTCGGCGATGCCCTCATGGCAACCGGCGCACGTCGCCGAGCCCACGTACTCTGCTGCCACGCCGACGGCGTCACCGGCCGGACCAGCCGGACCGGCGGGGCCCGTGTCTCCCGCACAAGCCGCCAGCACCAATACAAATAGGAACGCTAAGAAGAGCAACGGACGTCGCATCGCAACCTCTCTCCACGACAATACGAAATCTGCTTCCACAGTGACGAGGGGGGACCGGAAGCGATAGAGCCAAACGGCCGTTCCGGTCTGTGCCGCTCGGCCCTCGACTGGGTGAAGGCTATTCCAGATCAATCGTAGAGATCACAAAGGCGCGGCCATGCGGGGCCTCCTCCAGACCTGGTCGTGACGTCTGACGTGATTGGTTGGTAGAGCCGCCGTGACTATCCGCAACCGACCGACTTGACTCGTTGCCGCAATCAGCCGACGAGAAGATATGCCCCTCACCGTTCAAACGCGACTCCGCCTGGTCGCCGCCGCTCGAATCGGCGCCGTCCACGCCGTCGCCATCGGGCTCGGCCTCTCGCTGGTATGGCTCTTGTCCGTGTGTCGCGCCTCGACAGACAGTTGCGATGTCGGTGGGATCGCGTTCCTCGCGCTGTTCGCAGCAGGAGCGGCAGCAGCGACGATGCTCCTGACCATTCCGGCAGTGCGCCGATTGGTCTTCGCCCAATTCGAAGGTGTCACCCGCGCGATCTGGCGCTTCCTGATCCTCACTGTGGGGCTGCGCTTCCTCTTCATCATCCCCCAGCTGTGGTTGCTCGGCCTCATCGACATCGCCATGGTCGACGTACTGCTACCCGACGCTCACGGGGCGTTGTTCATCAGCGTCGTGGCTCTAGCCCACGGGATGGGGGCGGGAGGGTTCGTCCTCGTCTCGCTGCGGCACGCCATCCCGAAAGAGGCCTAGCAACCACGGTCGAAGTACCGGCCGCAGATACCGCTCCGAGCCCACCAGCCGCGCCCCGGTTTCCACCACGATCCGAGTGTCGGAAGAGAGCGGCCGGAACAGTGTTGCCCATCGTTGTGTCTCTAGGCCCATGCTCATCTCCCCTTCGCCGACCGCAACACCGCCCTGATCATCGAGAGCCCCGCAGTCTCCTACCACGTGGGCATCTCTCTGCCGCTCGACTACGACGACCTCGACCCGGCGTTCGTCCGCGCCCACACGGTTCCGGCGTTGTTCGGCCTGCTGGATCCGGTACCGCTGCCGTGCAAGCGAGGTTCCCTCGTGCGGCTAAAGGGCCGGTGGCTGGCCAATCGGGACCACCCGACCTGCGCCTGAACTCGGGTGTGGCGCTCTCTTCTTGTCACACCCGGCTCGTATGTTGGTGGCAATGGCAACGACCCTTGAAGGGGGGAGGCCTGCTCCGGAGGCCTCCGGGTGGCGACCTAGTCCGGACCAGCTCGAATCAGATCTACTCGCCTGCGAGACGATGATCGGCACCCTGCGTGCCCATCAGGCATCGCTGCTACGGCAGTTGCGAGAGATCGAGATCTTCCACACCGATGGGTCCCGCTCCATGAAGGACTGGACTGCGGCGAAGCTCGACGTGTCCCACGAGACGGCGCGGGCGTTGCTGACGGCCATGAAAGCTGACGTGCTGTTGCCGGATGTGTCCTTTGACTGGGCGGTGGCCACGGCAAGGCTGGTGGCGGCTGGCGGAGATGAGGCGACCGTTGAGTGGTCGCAGGGATTCGACATTGCCGGCGTCCGACGTTTGGTCGCTAGGCAACGGCGGATCAGCAAGGTCTCTGAGGAAGACGCCAACAACGACCAGCAGCTACGGATCTATCCCAACTACGCCAAGTCGCAGTATCACTCGTCCCGAGCTCCCGCACAATGGTGGCCTCAGTCGCGAGAAACGGCAGGCTGCCGCGCTGATCGCCCATGCCGAGGACTACCTCGGTAGCTCTTCGGGAGCACCAGTTGGTCTGGAGAGGGCCGCCGGCATCATCAACGTGCATGTCGACGCTGATCTCGCGGGCCGGACGGGCGGCGAAGCGGGAGCCGAGATCGAGTTCGGACCGAGGATCGGACCGGCCGTTCTCGAAGAGCTCCTATGTAGCGGCCGCATTCGCGTCATCGTCGCCGGGAACGACGGTCAACCCACCATCGCATCACACGCCACGCGAGCCATACCGCCGCACATCCGAGCCTTCGTCGTCAAGCGAGACGGGGGCTGCACTATCGATGGTTGCGATTCTCGATACCGCCTCGAGCCCCACCACATCAGGCCGCGGGCGATTGGCGGCACCCACAATCCCGGCAACCTCACGACTTTGTGCTGGTACCACCACCATGTAGCCATTCACCAGCATGGCCGAGAGCTCGACTCCGACTCACCTCCACAGCGGCGCAGATTCACGCCACGTCGCAAGCGAGCGCCGCCTGCATTGGAGTAACGAAGACCGTGGCTTTTCGCCACCGGTTCACAGAGTTCAACCGAGATGCCGCTGCTTTAGCAAGAGCTGCAAAACTAAGGGCAAGTTTGTCGAAGACGGCCGATCGGTCCGCCGTACGCCCCGGCTTGATCGGCTCAGTTGTAGAGCTCGCAGGGTGCCGCCAGCGCCGGAGCCGTCACGGTCGTGTCTCCAGCGACCTCGAACTCGATCTCGACACATTGATCGGCGGTCTGTTGGCCACCGGTGAACACGCCGAAGAAGGCTTTGTACACGCCCGGCTCGAGCACGATCGGTGTTGTTCCGAGAGCACATGGGTGGTCTCCCTCGATCGGGTAGACCTGTCCGGTGAAGCTCCAGACATCGTCGTCGATCGAAGCGCATGACACGCCCACCGGGGCACCGGGATTCCCCCGATGGATCATCGTGAGCAGTATCTGTGTGTTGCCGCCGGTCACGCCGTCCACGGCGATTTGGACCTGGCCCGGTCCACCCGGCCGTTCCTCGTCGCCGGCACCGTCATCTCCGCCCGCGGCGGCCGAGACCTGCTCCGGCTGGGCCGTGGCGGCCTGGTCCTCGCCGCCAGCGTCGTCATCTCCGTCCGCGGCGGCCGAGACCTGCTCCGGCTGTGCGGGGGCGGCCTGGTTGTCGCCGGCGTCACTTGCGCACGCCGCCAGCAGCAACAGCGCTGCCGCCAGTGCCATCCACTTCATCAAACTCTCCTCACACCTTGGAACCGCGCGCTGAGAACCTATCGGCACGAAGATCCGAGGACTTCAACGTTGCCGGCACAGGCAACGGAGGTGGGCTTCCGAGATGCCTCCCATCAGACGCCGGGCTCGCACCGGGACCGGGTGTGCGCCCAGCCCACCGCGAAGCGGTCGCGCCCCGGGCATCTATGCTCCCGCCGATGGCGCTGCTCGACTCGTACGACCCGGGACGGACCTTCTGTGAGGTGTTCACCAATGGAGAGGTCCGCCCGCACTACGAGCAACTCGTGGCCCGGCTCAACTCACTGAGCCTGGCCGATATCGACGAACGGGCGCGACTCACAGAGTCGACGTTCCGGAACCTAGGTATCACGTTCGCCGTCTATGGAGGCGACGAGGGCACAGAGCGCACGTGGCCCATCGATCTCGTCCCCCGCATCATCCCGGCGGCTGAATGGGCCACGGTCGAGGCCGGGCTCGTCCAGCGCACGCGGGCCCTCAACATGTTTCTCGATGATCTCTACGACGGCGAAGGCGCCGCCATCCGAGACGGCATAGTGCCCGAATGGCTCGTCAAGAGCTCTGACGGCTACCGCCGCGCCGCCCACGGACTGAGCGTGAATGGTGGTGCCCGGGTCGTGGTGGCCGGTATCGACATCGTCCGCGATGACCTCGGCGTCTACCGAGTCCTCGAGGACAACCTGCGAGTTCCCAGCGGTATCTCCTACGTGGTCGAGAACCGGGCGGCGATGCGTCGCGCCTTTCCGCTCCTCTTCGGCCAATACTCGATTCGACCCGTAGACGACTACGGATCGATGCTCCTCGAGGCCCTCGAGTTCCAGGCCCCTGTGGGTGTCGACGACCCCACGGTCGTGCTACTGAGTCCAGGTCCGTTCAACTCGGCGTACTTCGAGCACGCCTTTCTCGCTCGCAGGATGGGCGTGGAGCTGGTCGAGGGCCGTGATCTCGTAGTCCGCGACCATGTCGTCTACATGCGCACGACCGGCGGCCTCCGGCAGGTACACGTCATCTACCGGCGGATCGACGACGATTACCTCGATCCGGTGGTCTTCGAGCGCTCGTCGGTGCTCGGCGTCCCGGGCCTGATCGCCGCGATGAGGGCGGGGAACGTCGCAGTAGCGAACGCCGTCGGCAACGGCGTAGCAGACGACAAGGCGGTGTACCCGTACGTTCCCGACCTCATCCGTTACTACTCGGGGGCGGATCCCATCGTCCCCAACGCGACGACCTACACGCTGTGGGATGACGAGCAAAGAGCCCACGTGCTCGATCGCCTCGACGAGCTCGTCGTCAAGCCGGTGGCCGAGGCCGGGGGTTACGGCATCGTGATCGGCCGGTCCGCTTCGGACGAGGAGCTCGACAGGGCGCGTCGTGACATAGCGGCCAACCCGAGGGGCTACATCGCCCAAGAGGTCATCGAACTGTCTACCCATCCGACGCTGGCCCGCGACAGGCTCGCCCCCCGCCACATCGACCTCCGCCCCTTCATCGTCACGGGGGAAACCACCAGGGTGGTGGCGGGAGGCCTGACGCGGGTTGCCCTGCGAGAGGGCTCGCTCATCGTCAACAGCTCACAGGGCGGGGGCTCCAAGGACACGTGGGTTCTCGACTACGAGGGTGCTGCCTGATGTTGTCCCGGCACGCGGAAAGCCTCTTCTGGGCCGGCCGTTATGTCGAACGGGCGTCGTACATCACTCGGATGCTCGACGTGGCCTCCACGCGCCAACTCGAACGATCGTCACGCTCGTCGTCCGACGTGTGGCGCGACCTGCTGCGGGTCCTGTATCTGGACGAGGCGTTCGCCGAGGCCAACGGCACCGATCTATCTAGCGAGACCGTCAGCCGGTTCCTCGTGTTCGACCGCGACAACCCGTCATCGGTGGCGGCTTCCGTGAGGGAGGCCCGCGCCAACGTGATGAACGTCCGGGATGTGGTCCCGATCGAATTGCTGGAGGCAGTGAACCGGCTGCACTCCGGATCGACGGATCGATCGCTCGCTCAGCTCGTGCAACGCAGCCCCCATGAGATATACGAGACGGTATCCGGTCTCTGCAGGACGGTCACCGGCGCCATCGACGAAGCCATGACCCGTGACGATGGATACCGGTTCCTCATGGTCGGTCGCCTTCTCGAGCGCGCCGAGATGACATGTCGCATGATCGATATCAACCGGTCGGTGTCGGGCGGAGATGCCTCCGCCTGGATGAGCGTCCTACGCTCCGTCTCCGGGCTCCATGCCTTCACCCGAGCCCATGGTGCGCTCGCACCGGCGAATGAGGTAGTGAGATTCATGCTGCACGAGCCGAGCTTCCCGTTCGGTGTACTGCACTGTCTCAGTCGAGTGTCTTCCCTGCTCTCCGAGGTCGACGGGGCGGCTTCATGGGAATCGCCGCGAGCCGCCGGGCGGCTGGCCGCCGAGCTCCAATACGCCGAGATCCCGTCTGTCGACGATCCATCACTCGAGCGCCTCCTCGAGCGGCTCGAGGCCAACATCCGAAAGACGAGTGAGAACCTCCACAACGATCTCTATCAATTCGGTGGCGCCCCGCTCATGTACAGCTTCGAGACGGTGTGATGCGGATCGCGCTCCGATACCTGACCACGTTCACCTACGACACCGATGTGAGCGAATCGCACAACGCGCTGCGGGCATGTCCCGCCGATAACGCCCACCAACGGACCCTGCGCTACGCCGTCGAGGTCGATCCCGCCACCCGGGTCGTATCGCATCGAGACTACTGGGGAACCCGGGTCGACAGCTTCGGGGTGGTGGGTAAACACACCCGACTGACGATCGTCGCCGACGCCGAGGTGGAGACGACGGCGCCCCCGTCGGCCGCAGACGGCGGGGCGTGGGTCGACTCGCGATACCCTCACGAGCACCACGAGTACCTCTCCCCTACCCCCCATGCCACCTCGACCGAAGTGATCGCCGACTTCGCCACAGACGCGGTGGCCGGCACAGTGACCCTCACGGATGCTGCCCTCGCCATACAGGCTGCGGTGGGCGAGCGGCTCAGCTACGCGCCGGGGACGACCGTCGTCGGTACCAGCGCGGCCGAAGTCTTCGATCACCGCCGCGGCGTTTGTCAGGATGAGCAGTTCCGGCCTCGAGCAGTACCAGTGAGCGCAGGCCCGAAGAGGATTCCTCAGCGCCCGTGCTTCCAGTAGCCACGCACGGTGACGACGCCGCGCTCCATGCCGCGCTCGTCGAAGAGTTGACGGCGCAGGTCATGCATCGCCCCCGCCTCACCAGCCGCCCACACCTTCCACCCCGGAGGGATTTCGAGAGCGCGGACTGCCGGCAAGATCGCCGACCCGGGAGCCGAACCGGGCGCAGGGACCACCCACTCGGCGCTGAGTCGGGGATGAGACGGCAACGCGACCTTCGCCTCCCTGTGCGCGATCTCGATTATCGCATGGACGGCAATAGTGGCCGGTATCGCCGCGATCAGCTGCTTCATGGCAGGCGCGGCCGTCTCATCGCCGGCGAGAACGTATCCGGCCGCCCGAGGATCCACGCTGTAACCGCGCCCGGGCCCGGAGATCGCCGCCTCGTCACCTGGTTGAGCCGATTCCGCCCAGGATGAAGTCATGCCACCGGGGTGGAGCACGATCTCGAGATCTACCAGCCTGGCGGCGGCATCGAAGTTGAGTGGGGTGAAGGTTCGGATGAGCGGCGCGCTCCCGTCATCGAACAGGAACCTGTTGCCGGTCCAGGTTGGAACGACGAGGGTGGTCGACCCCGCCGCAGGCAGCAGCAGACGGACGCTGGACGCGGGCTCCTCGATGCGCAACCCGGCGAGCTCGTCGCCTCCGAACGTGACTCGTGCCAGGCGCGCGTTCAGCCGATCCAGCCGGCGCACGGCAACCCGGCGGAATGACGGAGGCTGCGGCCGAATGCCCCGCGCCGCTTTGCGATCATCGTCCACCATCTGGTCAGCTCCAGTCGTCCGGCAGGCAGGGTAGATCCCACCGGCGGCAGCTCGGCGGCGCCATCCGCTGCAACCTCGGAGCCGGGACCCTACGGCGACCGCGACCATCCGACGGCGTGGCGATGGTGTTTGGGAGCGTCGAACCCAGAGCCGGCCAGCAGCTCGTCGAGGTCGTCAACCTCGAGAAACGGACCGTAGTTGCGGAACTCGGAGCCCACCGGCACGGTGACGGTGCCATCCGGGAAGACCATGACGTAGAGCTTGTCGAGGGTCCCGTGATCGAGGAAGTTGATCCGGTAGCTGTGCGGTACCGCTTCGACTTGCCGACGCAGTGCATCGAACTCAGCGTCATCAACGACCAGCTCCGACCACGGAACATCGGGGCTCATCGATCTCGGGAAAGCTTGGAACACGTTGTAGAACAACCGACCGGGCAGCTGGCCGGCTCGCTCTTCCAGTAGTCGGACGATATTGGGCACGTCCTCGATGTTGTAGCGGGTGACCGGCGTCGCCACTTTCACGTCGATGGCCGGATGACTCTCGAGCAGATGGAGAGCGGCCATCACCGCCGCGAAGTGCCCCGGCTCCTTCGTCCTGCTCGAAACCGCTTCGGTCGATCCGTCGAGGGGCAGCGAGATGAGATCGATGTCGGCGCCGCACGCGTCCAGAAACGAGGCCGTCAGCAGGTCACCCGTCGTCGACACCGCCACCTCGAGCCCCAGCTGGGCGGCATGCCGGATCAGCGACCCGATATCGCCCCGCTGCAGAGGATCACCACCGGTGAACACGATCCGCCGGCTTCCGCCTTCGGCAATCTTCGTGATGATTGCGCAGGCCGTGTCGGTATCGACCTCCGAGATCCCTTGCGGTCCCCAGCAGTAGGCACACTGCTGACTGCACTCGGAAGTCACGTGAAAGTCGAACGTCACGACATCGGGCATCAGGATCCGCCTCCTCCGGCAATGCACCCAAGTATCGCGAATCCGGTCCCCTAAGGCGGCAGCCCCTAATCGCCGACAAATACTCATCGCCTTCCCGAAAGATCTTCAGGGGGTAGAGCAGAGATGAGACGTGCCATTGCATTGGCGGTAGTCGTGGTGAGCCTGGTAGCGACCGCCTGTGGGCCCACCGCCGCGGAGGCGCCCAACCGGCGCGCCAATGACCCGATAACGACGACCCAACCGCCGCCCTTGGACGGCACCGTGCTCAAGTTCGCCCAGGAGTTCTGGCACAGCGGGTTCCACGTCGAGCTGGATGCCGCGGAGGTATCCACAACAGAGACCATGCTGACTCATCGGACCTCCCATTGGCTCACGCTACGGGGCAACTTCGAGAACCTGGGTGAAGACCTCGCGACCTTCGACCCCGAGATGGCGATCGAGGCAATGGGCATCGCTTACGTGAAGCGGCGGGGTCGGCCGCCTCAGATACTGCCGGAGAGGCCGGCCCGCGGCGAGCTCACCTTCTTGATCCCGGAGGATCTCGACCTCGACGCCTCCGAGTTGGTCATCGGGGCGGCCGGCGAGAGCCGGGCTCGAATACCGCTTGGCTCAGGCGGCCCTGCCGTTCGCTTGCAGCCGACCGACGTCGCCATCAGTGGCCAAGTCGCGATGGAGCTCATCGACTTCACGTTCACGGGTGCTTCGCTTCGCTATGACCTCCCCGACCTCTACAGCCAGTTGGAATTGGGGAAGAGGGCCCTGACGCTCCACTTCGACGTAACCAGTCGCAATCCGCGCGATACGCGGATCTCGGCCGACGACATAGTCCTCGTCGTCCCCGATGGATCGACGGTGGTGCCGGCGGCCGCCGAGCTGGGTCCGCTACCCGGAGGCGACGAGGGAGTAACGACCCCCGATCGACTGGTCAGCTTCGTCGTCGACGAGATACCGTCGGGCGACTTCACGCTCCGCGTGAACCTGGACGCCTCCTTCGCCACGGAAGACGGCGACGCCGAGGCCACATTCGATTTCAGTCTCTAGACGCTCCCGACGGCGGACCATGTTCTTGGCGATCCGTGGCGTCCCGACCTACTGGATGGCCGGCGCTCTGCCGAAGGTAGGGTCCCCTCCGTGGCGCACCTTTTACCCACCCAGGCTCTCGATACCCTGAACGGCTACCTCGCGGCCGGCGGCGGCGAGACGCTGGAGAATTGCCGGAGGCTGGGGCCTGATGGCGTTATCGCCACCATCCGCGCTTCCGGTTGCGCGGCCGGGGCGGTGCCGGATTCCCCACCGGCATCAAATGGGCGGGGCTGGCCGCCGCCGGCGGGACCGAGAAGTACGCCGTGATGAATGCCGCTGAAGGCGAGCCCGGTACCTTCAAAGATCGGGCCATCATCCGCCGCAACCCTTATCAGGTGATCGAGGGGCTGGCCGCAGCCGCCTATGCCATCGGCGCCGCCAGAGCGTTCATCGGCATCAAAGAGAAGTCCACGG
>CAMYJM010000100.1:7723-20062 GCA_947258635.1 uncultured Acidimicrobiaceae bacterium | reverse complement strand
GAGTTCTTCCATACTTTCAACCACCTCTACGGCGCCGGCAAGCAGATCGTCATCAGCTCGGACCGCCATCCCAAGCACCTCTCCACCCTCGAGGACCGGATCCGCAGCCGCTTCGAATGGGGACTCGTCACCGACATCCAACCTCCCGACGTCGAAACCCGCCTCGCGATTCTCCGCAAGAACGCCGAGTTCGCGCCCCGCCCCGTGCCGGCCGACGTTCTGCAGTTCATTGCGGAAAACGTGTCGGACAACATCCGTGAGCTCGAGGGGGCGCTCACCCGGGTCACGGCATACAGCGCCCTCACGCATGAAGAGATCACCCTGCAGATGGCTCAAGAGGTTCTCCAGGATCTCCTCCCGGGTTCCGACAGTCAGCGGGTCACCGCGGAATGGATCATCACCAAAACGGCTGCAGCCGCCAATGTCCTCGAGGCGCAGCTGATCGGTCCGAGCCGCAAACAGCCCCTGGCGCGCTGGCGCCAGATAGCGATGTATCTCTGCAGGGAGTTGACGGACCTCTCCCTCCCCAAGATCGGGGCCCAGTTCGGCGGAAGAGATCACACCACGGTGATCCACGCGATCGAGAAGATCAAGCAGCTCATGGCGGCCGACAAGCAGGTGTTCGACGAAGTCACACAGTTGTCCCAACAGCTGAGGAAAACTTGATGTTGTCCCCAGTGCCGTCGGTCCCGCGTTTTCGCGATGTGTATACCCGGCAGGTTATTCGCGCGGCATGTGTGCAATTGAATGCCCCCGTGAACAGGGCAAACGCGACACTTCTCCACAATCCACAGGGCCTATTACAACTACTACCCTTTTTGAATGAATCAAATAGATGAAGAAGAAGGAACAAAGCTGTGCGTATCCGAGCTGAGCGAGATGATCTTGCCGACGTCCTAGCCCGAGCCGCCAGGGCGGTTGGCACCCGATCACCCCAGCAAATCCTCCAGGGGTTGTTGTGCGTGGTACGCGGCAACCGTCTCGAGGTCACCGGGACCGACGGTGAGGTGACTATCCGGACGACACTCGAGGTGGAGGTGCTCGGGGCCGGCCGTACCGTCGTGCCCGCCAAGCTCGCGGCCGAGGCGGTGCGCAAGCTCCCGGTGGGGGCGGTCACGCTCTCGGCAGAGGAGGGAGAAGTCGAGATAACCGGCAATGGTCCCCGGTTTCGGCTCCGCGAGTTCGTCGTCAACGACTTTCCGGATATTGCCGACACCATTGAGGCCCCGCTCGTCGAGATCGATGGGGAAGCCTTCGTGGCGGCGTTGGCCCAGGTCGGTGTGGCCGCGTCGGGCGACGATGCCCGCCCTACGCTCACGGGCGTGTTGTTCGAATCGAAAGACGAGGGCCTGCGGCTCGTCGCCACCGACTCGTACCGGCTGGCGTTGCGCGATCTGCCGGGCATCGCAGCCGGCACGACCGCACTGGTGCCCTACCGGGCATTGCGCGAGATAGGCCGGACGATCGCCGACGCCAAGATCGGTGTCCAACTCGATGGCCGCCAGGCAGCGTTCTCCTCCGAACGGGGTCGGATGACGGCTCGGGTCATCGAGGCGACCTTCCCCAACTATCGCCAGCTGCTGCCGGAGAGCTACCCGAATCGTCTGTCTGTGAGCAAGACGGCGCTCCTGGACGCGGTGGGCCGCGCGGCGTTGGTGGCGGAGGATCACATCCCCGTCAGATTGGCGCTGAGCGACGGTGGGGTCGAGCTGAGCGTCACGCGCCAGGAGGTTGGCGAGGAGACCGAGCACATCGAGGCCGAGTACTCCGGTGAGGATATGACGATCGCGTTCAACACGAGGTACCTGACAGACGGCGTGAGTGCCGTCGCCGGTGACGAGGTCGTACTCGAGACGATCGATCCGCTCAAGCCCGGAATGCTCAGCGGTGGCTCCGACGGCTTCCAGTATCTTCTCATGCCGGTGCGTCTCTAGCCGCGGCGATGCACCTGAGCTGGCTGGAGTTGCGCGACTTCCGGTCCTACGAGCGGCTCGACTTTGCGCCCGATCCCGGTCTGAACGTGTTGATCGGTGACAACGGCTCGGGGAAGACCAACGTCCTCGAGGCGATTGGCTACCTGTCTCGTCTGGGGTCATTTCGTGGTGCTCCCGACGCGGCTCTGGTTCGGGGGGAGGCGGCGGCAGCAGTGTTGCGCGGGGGAGTAGCGCGAGAGTCCGGCGAGCTGCGAGTCGAGGTTGAGCTACTAGTCGCGGGCAGGCGCCGAATCCTCGTCAACGGCAAGCGGCCGCGGCGCAATTCGGACGTTGCGGTGGAAGTACCGTTGGTGGCGTTCCTGCCGGACGACCTGGATATGGTCAAGCGCGGACCCGGCTTGCGCCGCGACTATCTAGATGAGGTGGCCGGGCATGTGTCTCCTGCCGCCGGGGCGGATCGCGCTGAGTACGAGAAGATCGTGCGGCAACGCAATCGCCTGCTGCGCGACGAAGGTCCTAATGCCGATCCTGTGATCCTCGCCGTGTGGGACGAGCGTCTGGCGGAGGTGGGGGGAAGGCTCGTCGCCGCCCGAATCGGCACTCTGCAGCGGCTCGAACCGCATCTGCGGGCCGGCTATGGAGCAGTGGCGGGTCGAAACGCCGAGCAGCTCTCGTGTAGTTATGAGGCCTGGTGGCTACGCGGCGGTGATCCTGCCGGCTCTCTGCTGGCGGCCCTTGCGGAACGCCGGCGGCGTGACCTCGACCAGCGGACCACGACCGTGGGCCCGCACCGCGACGATGTGGGGCTCCACCTGGCGAGGCGGCCGACCCGAACCCACGCCAGCCAGGGGGAACAGCGGTCGGTTGCGCTCGCGCTGCGGATCGCAGCCTTCTCCCTCCTGGAGGAGCGCCACGGTCGGCCGCCTATCTTGTTGCTCGACGACGTCTTCTCGGAGCTCGATGTCCACCGGTCGGCCGGCGTCATCGACTTGTTGCCCCGGGGCCAGGTTTTTGTCACTAGCGCCCGGGAAGATGAGGTCCCGATGGCCGGCAGGCGCTGGCGGGTGGAGGAGGATGGCGTCCGGTGATCACCGAACGTTTTGGGAGAGGCAACCGGACTGCCGGCAGACGATACTAGGAGGCGATACTGGAGCGCAGTGAGATGACAAGACCACAGTGGAATATTCGGAGGCACGGGGGTCGGGGGAACGACTCCGAGGAGAGCCCTCTTGCCGGCGGCGGTAGCCCGAGCTTCAAAGCCCATCCGGGCCTACAGGGGACAACCGGAGCCCGGTCCGGTGGGTCGACCAATCAGGGTGGGGAATACGTGTCGGAGGACGAATGGCATGCCCGGCGCCGCCCGGAGTCGATCGACGACATAGTTGATCGACTGATGACACGCGTGGGGAGGGGACGTGCCGGGCCGGCGGCAGTGCTGAGGGCGCGCTGGCGGGAAGTCGTCGGGGAGGCATTTGCCGACAAGACGCGCCCCGGATCGTGCGAGTCGGGTCGGCTCGTGATACTCGTTGCCGATGGAGCGACCGCCTCCAAGATGCGCTTCACGACCTCCCAGATTATGCAAAAGGCGACCGCCATCGCCGGTGAGGGTGAAGTTACGTCGATCGTATTCCGGGTCACCCCCGGGCTGCGTCCGTAGTCCATTGCCCAATGGGTTTTCGGGCGTCACGGCCGCGGTCCGGTGGAGCTCCCAAATGTCCGGGATCGTCCCGATCCGGGCTATAATGACAATGTTGCAAGTTGCCGAGGGAGATCGCCGCAACATCCGTTCTCGAGGAGATCAGTGAGCACTGCAAAACGGTCCAACGCGTCCTACGAAGCCAAGGACATCGAAGTTCTCGAAGGCATCGAGCACGTCCGCAAGCGACCGGCCATGTACATCGGGACGACTGGTCCCAAGGGACTGCACCACCTGATCTGGGAGGTGGTCGACAACGGCGTCGACGAGGCGATGGCCGGGTTCGCCTCGCGCATCGAGGTGACGCTGCTCGCCGACGGCGGGGTCCGCGTCTTCGACAACGGGCGCGGCATCCCGGTGAAGAAGCATCCGAAGACGAGGCAGCCCGCGGTGACCACCGTGATGACAACCCTCGGCGCCGGTGGCAAGTTCGAGTCGGGGGCCTATACCGTCTCCGGAGGCCTCCACGGAGTCGGCGTCTCGGTTGTGAACGCGCTGTCTACCCGGCTCGAGGTGCAGGTCGTCCGTGAGGGCTTCAGCTGGACGCAGACCTTCGAGTACGGCAAGCCCACGACGGCGCTCAAGAAGGGTAAGGCGGCCAAGCGAACGTCCACGACAGTCACCTTCTGGGCCGATCCGGAGATCTTCGAGGAAACCCGTCAGTACGACACCGCGGTTGTCCTGACGCGCTTGCGGGAAATGGCCTTCCTCAACAAGGGCTTGGAGATCAAGTTCCGCGATGAGCGTCCCCGAGACGACGACGAAGAGTTGGTGGAGGAGACCTTCCAGTACAAGGGTGGACTGGTCGATTTCGTGAAGCACCTCAACGGCAGCCGAGATCCGATCCACAAACAGATCGCCTTTTTCGAGAAGACGGACGAGTCGGCCGAGATCGAGGTGGCGCTGCAATGGACCACCAA
Source organism: uncultured Acidimicrobiaceae bacterium (assembly GCA_947258635.1). GTDB lineage: Bacteria > Actinomycetota > Acidimicrobiia > Spongiisociales > UBA5794 > JAHEJX01. The sequence continues at coordinate 15,512 of CAMYJM010000100.1, read as the reverse complement.
CTACAACGAAACGGTCCTCAGCTTCGCGAACAACATCAACACCCACGAGGGCGGCACCCACGAGGAAGGGTTCCGCAAGGCGATCACTAGGGCGATCAACGAGTTCGCCCGGGGCCGCAACCTCCTCAAGGAGAAGGATGACAACCTCCAGGGCGAGGACGTGCGCGAGGGCATCACCGCCGTCGTGTCCGCCAAGGTGCGCAATCCCCAGTTCGAGGGCCAGACCAAGACGAAGCTGGGAAACACCGAGATCAGGTCCTTCGTTGAGAGGGCCTTGAACCAGGCCGTGCCGGAGTGGCTCGAACGTCACCCGGGCGAGGCTCGCCGCATCATCGACAAGGCACTCAACGCCCAGAAGGCGCGCATGGCGGCCCGGCAGGCGCGCGACCTCACCCGCAAGAGCCTCCTCGACTCCGGGGGCCTCCCCGGGAAGCTCTCAGACTGCTCGTCGAAAGATCCGGCGCTGAGTGAGGTGTTCATCGTCGAGGGTGATTCGGCCGGTGGATCTGCCAAGCAGGCCCGCAACTCCGACTTCCAGGCGATCCTGCCGATCCGCGGCAAGATCATCAACGTCGAGAAGAACCGGCTCTCCAGGGTGTTGCAGAATTCGGAGATCCAGTCGCTCATCACAGCGATCGGCACCGGCATCGGCGACGAGATGGATATCACAAAGGCTCGCTATCACCGCATCGTGATCTTGACGGATGCCGATGTCGATGGGTCGCACATTCGGACCCTGCTACTGACCTTCTTCTTCCGCCATATGCCCGAGATCATCGAGGCCGGCTACGTCTACATCGCCCAGCCGCCGCTCTACTCGATCAAGGCCGGCACCAAGACGCAGTGGGCGTACAACGACGCCCGCCTGGAGGAGACACCATGGATCCCGCGGCGCGCCAGCTACTGCGCGTCGATTTGGAGGACCAGTTCCGTGCCGAGGAGGTCTTCGCCACGCTGATGGGCAACGACGTGGAAGCTCGCCGCAAGTTCATCCAAACCAACGCCAAGGACGTTCGGTTCCTGGATATCTGAGCGGCTAGATCGCAGACGACTACGAGAGGCAATCACAGGAAGAGCCATGCCAGAGAGCAACCAGGGCAACGTTCGGCCCATCGAGATCGAGCGGGAGATGCAGGACTCATTCCTGGAATACGCGATGTCGGTCATCGTGTCCCGGGCGCTCCCCGATGTGCGCGATGGCCTCAAACCGGTGCATCGCCGCATCCTCTTCTCGATGTTCGACTCCGGCATCCGCCCCGGTACTCCGTTTCGCAAGAGTGCTCGTGTCATCGGCGATGTCATGGGCTGGTTCCACCCTCATTCGAACGACGCCATCTACGACGCCATGGTGCGACTTGGTCAGGACTTTGCCTCCCGCTATCCGCTCGTCGACCCCCAGGGGAACTTCGGAACGGTCGACGACCCGCCCGCGGCGATGCGCTACACCGAGGCTCGGTTGGCCCCCCTGTCCGCCCACCTGCTCGATGGCATCAACGAGGACACCGTCGACTACGTCGACAACTACTCCGGAGAACGCCAGGAGCCGACCGTGCTCCCGGCGCGCTTTCCCAACCTGCTCGTCAACGGATCAACGGGTATCGCCGTTGGCATGGCGACCAACATCCCCCCGCACAACCTCGGTGAGGTCATCGACGCCTGCTTGTACACCCTGGAGAACCCCGACGCCACCGCGGAAGCTCTCCTCGAATTCGTCAAATCACCCGATTTTCCGACTGGGGCCTACATCGTCGGTGCCAAGGGAGCCCGCGAGGCGCTCCTAACGGGGCGCGGCTCCGTCAAGATGCGAGCCGTGACCGATGTCGTGGAGCTCAAGAAGAACCGGTTCGGCATCATCGTCAGCGAGATCCCCTACCAGGTTTCGATCGACCGGATCATGTCCAAGACTGCCGAGTTGGTGAACAACAAGACGATCACCGGCATCAGCGACATCCGCAACGAGACCAATCGGGAGGGCGTCCGCATCGTCATCGAGCTGAAGCGCGATGCGAATCCGCAAGTCGTCCTCAATCAGCTCTTCAAGGGCACGCAGCTCGAAGACAATTTCTCGGTGAACTCGATCGCCCTGGTCGACGGGGTGCCCCGCACTCTCAATATCGCCGACATGATCAAGCATTACCTGGCGCATCAGATCCAGGTGATCGTTCGCCGATCGCAGTTCCGCCTCGAGGAGGCCAGGAAGCGAGCTCACGTGTTGGAGGGCTTGCTCATCGCCCTCGACAACATCGACGAGGTGGTCAGGATCATCCGCGGCTCGGCCGACGTCGAGGAAGCCCGCGCCACGCTGATTGCGAGTTTCGAGCTGTCGACGATCCAGGCAGATGTCATCCTCGATATGCCCCTGCGGCGCCTCACCGCCCTCGAGACGACGAAGCTGCGTGAGGAGCACGCAGAGAAGATGGCCCTCATCGCCGACCTCGAGGCCATTCTCGCCAGTGAGGCCCGGCAGCGGGCCATCGTCGCTGAGGAGCTCGGCGAGATTCGAGACAAGTACGGCGACGCCCGGCGCAGCCGGATCGTGCCCGACGAGGGCGACATGTCGCTCGAGGATCTCATAGCCGACGAGGAGCTCGTTGTCACGATCAGCGCGGCCGGTTACGTCAAGGCGGTGCTGGCCAAGGCGTATCGGATCCAGGGTCGCGGTGGCCGGGGCGTGCGCGGTGCCCACCTCCGTGAGGACGACGTGATCACCCACGTGCTGCACACGTCGGCGCACGCCTACCTACTGTTCTTCACCAACCAGGGCAAGGTCTACCGGGTGCGGGCGCACCAACTGCCTCGGATGGACCGTACCGCCAAGGGTTCCCTCGTGCAGTCGGTGCTCTCCATGGATGCCGACGAACGGGTCGAAGCGATCATCGACACTCGCGACTACGAGACCTACCCGTTCCTGCTGATGTTCACCAGGTTTGGTCAAGTCAAGAAGACCAAGTTCTCCGACTACGACTCGCGCAACACCGTGCTGATCGCCATAAAACTCCAGGAGGGGGACGAGGTGGTTGCCGTCCGTGCCACCGGCGGCGACAACGACTTGGTGATGCTCACCCAGAACGGTCAGGGGATTCGCTTCTCCGAATCGGACGTGCGGCCGATGGGTCGGGACACCCAGGGCGTGCGCGGTGTCAAGTTGCGCGCCGGTGACAGGGTCGTCGCCGCCGCGGGGGTTGAGGACGGCGCCGACATCGTCCTCTTGACATCGGGCGGCTACGGCAAGCGCACCAAGATGTCCGAGTTCCCTTTGCAGAAGCGGGGCGGCATCGGGGTGAAGGCCATGAAGCTCACCAAGGTACGCGGCCTACTGGTCGCAGCTCGAGCGGTCGCGCCGGGAGACGAGATCTTCACGATCTCGTCGGATGGCATCGTCATTCGGCAGCGAGTCGATGACATCAGTCGCCAGAAGCGAAGCAGCACCGGGGTCAGGGTCATGAACCTGGAGGCCGGAGCCGAGCTCACCGCGGTGGCCCTGGTCCCGCGAGAGAACGGCACCGGGTAGGGAGCGGATCACGTATTCCGGGAGCGGGCGTGCCGGCTTGCGGCAGCTGTGGTGGAGCGCATGCGGGGCTCGGGCGTCGCCGTCTTTCTGAGTGGTGACATCCGATAGGCCCGGGCAGGTTCTTCGGCGAGGGGGACCGCGATGGCGCCATCGCCGGGTCGCTCGGAGTCGATCCGCTTCTCGGCACACGTTTACCAACGACATCGGCGACGCCGCCAGGGTAGTGGGGGTCGTCGCCCAGATTCAGCTCTGATGCACCCCACCAAGCGACGCCCAAGACACCCGCTCCGCCTGTCCGCAAGATTCCTTTCCCAAGCCGGCACGACGATGCGTACAGTTCTAACTGGTATTCAAAAGCGGCCCGGTCCGGTAGGAGGAACGAAACGGCCGCCGGTGGCTCAGCCTCGAGACGGCGGAGTGCAACCAGCAGACGGATCGGGCAGAGGCGTGTACTGCAGCGAGCGTCGCGTTCAGGGGACGTCCGAAAGGGGGATCGCCGATTCGCTGACGCTCTTGGATTACGGAGGGTTCCTATGAGACGACCCGATGCGCGGCGTTTAGTCCTCGTCGCCCTGATTGGGATGGTTGCCTGGTTGCTGCCGTTCGCTGCGGCCGGAGCCAGCGGCGACCATCCTGCACTGACACCGGAGGAGGTAGTCGCGACAGTGGCTGTTGACGGCTACTTCGAACTAGAGAAGATCGTTCACACTCCGGAGATTCCGCCGATGCTGGACTTTTTCCTGGTAGTAGACCTATCGGGGAGCTACGGCGATGACCTGCCGAACATCAAGGGGGCCTCGCTGGCCTTGTGCAACACCATCCAATTGCAGGTTCCGGACAGCCAGTTCGGTCTGGCGACGTTCATCGACTACCCGTATCAGCCTTGGGGCAACGCGGATGTTGGGGACTATGCATACCGACTAGACCAGGACCTCACTGGCGACTGCAACGTGTGGGATGGAGCTGTGCAGGCGATGGGCACGCAAGACGGTGGCGATGGCCCAGAGAGCCAGTACGAGGCGCTGTTCCAGCTGGCAACAGGGACAGGCCGGGACGTCGGAGCCGCCGGCCCGAGCCTGGGTGACATCCCGGCCGGTCTCGGCGGCAGCTTCCGCGCCGGCTCCAGCCGAGTGGCGGCGATCACGACCGACGCTTCCTTCCATACAACGGGAGACTCGAACTGCTTCGCTCATCCCGATTGTCCGTTCCCATATCCCGGACCCGATCAGGCGACGACCGTCGCCGCGCTGAACGCTTCCGGCTCGGGCATCAAGGTCGTAGCGATCAAGGCCCCTGGCTCGGGAACGGAGATGAACAATTTGGCGACCTTGACCGGTGGTTCCGTTGTAACGACGTCCAACACCAGCGCAGAGATCGCTGACGCGATCATCGAGGGTCTCGGCAACCTGCCGGTGGAAGTGTCGATGGACACCGACTGTGCCGGTCCGATCTTCGCGATGTTCGACCCGGCGGTGCAGACGGTCACCAGCGGTGACGATGCGTTCTTCACCGAGACCATCTGGGTGGACCCCGACGCCGCTCCCGGTGATTACCACTGCGACGACTGGGCGTTGATCGACGGTGCGCCGATGACCGATCCCGCAACGGGTGAGATCATCTTCGAACACAAGGACATCACCGTGGCGGCCGCGTTCTGTGAGGAGGGAGTCAACCCGGCAGGGAAGACCCCCAAGGCTCCCGGGACGGGACAGAACGAGGACGGCTTCTATCTAATCGGTGCGTACCCGATGGATGCCATGCTCCATGTCGAGGTGATCGACTCCGGCAGCGGCACGGTGTTCGGACCGTTCCCAACCCCGACGAAAGTGCCACCACACCCCAAGTAAGACAGCGACAAACGACCCATCTATCTGTGAGGGGGGGCTGCGGCCCCCTCCTCCACTTGCATGATTGACGATCGCCGTGACCTTGACCGGGCCTCGCTGATTACCAACGGGATCGCGGAACGCTGTCCACCAACGTCGGGATACAGCCCGAGGTGGGGCTCTCCGACACTGGGGGACAGGTCCGGAACTGGGCCCCGCTGCGCTACGTTTCTCTCGATATCACCCGATACGACGGTTGCCCTGTACAATCGGGGCGTTCCGAGGAGATAGTTGCCTGATGGCTGTTCGCAGAGTTCGTCGAATCATCCGCCGATTCGATCCATGGACCGTTCTCAAGGTGTCGCTGGTTTTCAACGCCATCGCCGCTCTTGTGTTCGTGCTCGGTCTCTGGGTGATGTGGTCGCTGCTGCTCCAGAAGGGGATCCCGGGTGCCATCACGGATCTCTTCGACCAGGTGAAGATCACGTTTGTGATCGAGGGGGAAACCTGGGGCCGCGTCGTGATCTTCCTGGCCGTGGTGTGGACGATCGTCGCCACCGCGGCCATGACGCTCGGTGCCGTGCTTTACAACCTCATCGCCGATCTCGTCGGGGGTGTGGAGATCACGGTCCTCGAGGAGACCTACAACCAGGCACCTCAGGTGGCTCCGAGCATTCCGGTGCGGCCTGCCCGGTCCCGGCCGGTGCAACGGCCGGCTGCGGGGGACGCCGCCGGCGGGGGCAACGGGAGGTCGGGCTCTGCCGGCCAGGCGGCGGACGAGACCAAGCCGGTATCTCCGGGAGTCGCGACCCGCTCGTAAGCCGCGCCTGCGCGACCACCCCTCTAGATGTTCGCCTGGCCCGTCGGCGACGACGGTCACCGGCGCGATCAGCCGCAGCTGCTGGATGAAGCACAGGCTCTCAGCGCCCTCACGGCAGTAGATCACGGTGAGGTCGGCGGTCACCGTGCCTTCACCGGCCGTCCACTGAACCGGCACCGTGACCGGGAACTTGGCGCCGGTCAACGATATCGAGTTGGCATCGGCGAAGTTGGCGATGCCACCGACGACGAAGAACTCGGCCGATGAGGGCGCATCCTCGTTCACCTTGTGCTCGGGCGGCAGTGTGACGGCGAGTTCCACCGACCCCCGGCCGGGAGCCACGGACACTGCGGCGACCTCGACGATCTCACCCTGATAGTCGGCATTGTCCGGAGCCGGTTGGAAACGTTCGATGCCCTTGAGAACGAGCGTTGTCGTGGTAGCGGCCGTCAAGTCAACGACTCGAACGACGTGGTTGTTGGTGTCGGCCACGTAGAGAAGGCTGCCGGCGGCGGCCAGGCCCCCCGGCTCGTAGAAGCGGGCATCGTCACCGTCCTGCCAGCCCTGCTCTCCTCCCAGGAACGTGGTGATCTCCCGCCGTCCGAGGTCGATCCGCTTCAGTTTGGAGTTGTAGGTGTCGGCCACGTACATGAAACCGTCGGCGGCGAAGGCCAGGCCGAGGGGGTGTTGCAGCCGGGCCGCGGTGCCGATGCCGTCGACGTCACCGAAGTCGAACAGGTTGGCATCGCTGCCGACGACCACATCGGTCACCCCATCGGAGCGGTCGACCTGTGCCGAGCGGATGGCGCTCGATTCGGAGTCGGCGAAGTAGAGGAGACCGTCCGCATCGAACGCGAGGCCGCTCGGCTGGGCCAATTCCGCTTGGGCGAGCGGTCCATTGAAGGTGGATTCTCGGGAGTTGCCGACGAGAGGCCGGGCGATGTCCGCGGCGAGGTCCATCTCCCAGATCTGATGGTGGCCGGCCATGGCAATGAACAGCTTGCCGTCCTTCTGCTCCAGCGCCCAGGGGGAGCTGATAGCCACCTCCGTTGCGCGACCACCGACCGGGGGCCAACCGATGCGGCCGGTCCCGAGCGCGGTGCCTACGTTGCCGGTAGCGAGGTCGATCGAGCGTACGGCGTGGTTGTTGGTGTCGGCGACGTAGAGGATGCGCCCGTCGGGACTGAGTGCCATGCCCTGCGGAGAGCTGAACGCGGCTTCGGTTGCGGCGCCTTCGCGGTATCCGGCTTTGCCGCTGCCGTAGACGGCGAGGACGTCACCGCTGGTGGGGTCGGCGGCCACGATCCGATGATGACCGGTGTCGGCGATGTAGAGCGTCCCGGTCGCCGGGGCCGCGAAGACCTTTCCCGGGAAAGAAAGCACGGTGTCCGATCGTCCGTCGACCTCGCGAGCGAGCTCGAGGGGGGTTCGATCGAGGACGCCCTTCTGGTCGAACTCGCTCACCAGCGACGTGATGATCGGCTGCATCACGTCGTAGACCCCTTCGCCGGAATGCCCGCCCACCACGTTCCCGGCGGGATCGATCAGCACGGTCGTCGGCCAGGCGTTGGCTCCCCATGAGCGCCACACTGCGAAGTCGCGGTCGTTGACTACGGGGTGTTCCACCTCGTA
>CAMYJM010000100.1:0-7693 GCA_947258635.1 uncultured Acidimicrobiaceae bacterium | reverse complement strand
ACCACCTTCCCTTTGAGCTGGTTGAGCGACAGCGGAGTGGCGGTATTGAGCCATTCCAAGCCGGCGGGGAACTCGATGGCTGGGGCAGTGCCGGCGTACGACTCGACGGGCTCGTCGGGCGCGTTGGAGCCCGGGGTCGCTGTAGTCGGTGCGTTTCCGGGCGCCCCCGATGTTGAGGCTTCCGGCGTCGAGTTGGTGCAGGCCCCCGCAACCAGGGCGAGCACAACCAAGGCATGATGAATCCGCTTCACGGAAGCCATTCAACCGCATCAGCGCCGCTACAGGTTGTGAACGTTCTCTGAACGCGTCCGATGTGTCTTCCCGGTGGGGGAGCGACGCCCGGGCGAGGCCCGGGCTGGAGGCGGAAACGGCCCGGCCGCGTGTCGCCGGGCTCGAGGCCAAGGCCAAGGACGGACCGGTCCGGCCACGGATTCTGCCGGGAAAGCTCACCGGGGGGTTGGGTGAGCGTCGTTGTCGCCGCCGCTCTCGTTGTTGTCGCCGCGATCGTTGTGGTGGGGGGAACCGTCGTATCACCGCCGCAGGCGGCGGTCATGAAGCCGACGAGCACCACCGTACCCCTTAGCCTCATCTGCGGAGCGTCCTCTCCCGACCCGGTGGCAGCTTCTAGGTCAATTCCGCCCGAGACGATGGCAAACGACTCCTGCAGCAACCGCGATCAAGCGCCGCCCCGGCGGATCCTGCACTCACCCGCTCCGGGGCTTGCGGGCGTCGTCGTGAGCTTCGTTCCGGCATACGTTCTCCGCGGCGATGGCCTAATCCGCCAGCGTGTAGGTGGCGACTCCGAGGCCGGCGTCCAGCGCCTTGGCGAGGTAGATCTCCGAGGCGTCGGCCGGCCGGTGCGCCCCGGGGGAGTACAGGTCGATCGCCATGGCGCCGGCGGCGAGCGCCAGGGCCTCGAGGTGGGCGGCGAGATCGGCCACGCCGACAGCTTTCGTAACGACGCCTTCGGTACCGGCGGACGTGACCCGGGCGAGGGCGCCTGCCCAATCGCCGTCGATGGGGGCGGCGTATGCCGTGTACCCGTGCACCGATCCGCGTCTGGTCGCCCAGCGTGGGCCCACGGGGTCTGGGAATGCGATCGGCTCGCCGCGGCGCAGGGGCGTGCCGGGCTCGGTCCACGCAATCGAGGTGTCCATGACGACGCCCCCGAGGGCAACCTCGTGAGCGGCGAGGCTGGGAGCCAGGCCGGCTGCGACGTTGGCCCCTGTGAGTAGGGTGATGTTGGCCTCGGCGAATGACTCGTCGTACTCACGCTCCAGCTCTTCGCCATCCCCCCAGACAACGCAGCTGACTGCTGCATCGAGCGCCGCCTCGACCAAGTCGCCGGCATCCGGGGCATCGGTCACGACAACGTCATAATCGGCGAGGTCGGTGACACGATGAACCCGAGGATCGACGCCCTTGGGCCTGCCGCCGATGACGCCGAGCCCCGTCAAGTCCCGTTCACCGAGCAGGATGCGAGCGGCCCGGAGGCCAACCTCGGTGCCGGCTTGCTCTACGGCGACCCTCACTGGCGGCGGGTGCGCTGACTCTCGACGGGGTGCCAGCTCCCAGTCCGGACCGGCGGTTTCACCGGGCGGCGCAGGTAGGCGGTGAGGCCGGCCGCGGCGACCGCAACGGCAAAGACCAACACGCCGGGAGTGGCGTTCCGTTTGTTCATGCGGCGCAGAGTAGTGCCGTCGCGTCGGCTGCTCGTTCAACCGAGCGAGGGCAGCATGGCTCCCTCGGCGCACAAGGCTTCCACCGCGTCAGGGTCGGTGGGAAGTGATCCCGTGAGGTTTTCCGGGCCCGCCTCGGTGAGGAGCACATCGTCTTCGATCCGTATGCCGATCCCGAGAAATGAAACAGGCAGCGTGAACTCCTCGAAACCCGCCGCGGCCCGCTCCGCCTTCTCCAACTCCTTGGCCGCATCGGCCCCCAGCACCATGCGCCGCTCGGTCCACTCGTCCTGGTCGTACTCGAGGAGAGGCAGCTTGATCGTGGGTCGATCGGGCGCCACATAGATCCCGGGCTCGATCGTGAACGACATACCAACCTCCAGGTGGCGCGGTTTGCCGTCGATGCCGTACCGGCCGGAGTCGTGAACATCGTGGCCGAGCCAATGGCCGGTCCCGTGCATGAAGAACTCCCGATAGTGGTTCATGCGGCGGGCGCGCTCTACCGGTCCCGGGAGCAGGCCGAGCTCCACCAGCCCCGCGGTGATGATCTCCACGCTCGATTCGTGTATGGCCCGCATCGTCGAGCCTTCTACTGCAACGCCGAAGGCCGCGATTTGCGCCGCGAGTACGAGCTCGTAGAGAGTGCGCTGCTCTGGTGAGAATCTGCCGTTGACCGGGAAGGTACGAGTGATGTCGGCGGAGAAGTACTCATACTCGGCGCCGGCGTCGATCAGAAGCAGATCCCCGTCTTCGAGCACCGAGTCGTTCTCGGTGTAGTGCAGGATGCAGGCGTTGGCACCGCCGGCGACGATTGGCGGGTAGCCGTCGCGACGGGATCCGTTCATGCGAAAGACATACTCCATCGCCGCCGCCACCTGGAATTCCGACAGGCCCGGCCGGGTGAACCGCATCGCCTCGGCGTGACCGGTGGCGCTGATCGTGCCGGCGCGGCGCAGCAAGTCGATCTCATCCGCGGTTTTGTAGAGGCGCATGTCGTCGAGGATCGACGAGGCGTCGATCAACCGATCCGGGACCGGGCGCCCATACCGGACCGCAACGCCGCGCAGCGCCGACATAAGCCGGGTGAGACGCTGGGCGAACCGGTGGTTGGCCGTGATCGTATAGATGGCGCGGCGCCCGCCGAGGCGGCCTCGCAGCACTTTGTCGAGGTCGGCGATGGGATAGGCGGCGTCCGCCCCGTAGTCCTCCTGGGCTCCCTCAACTCCGGCCCGATAGCCGTCCCAGATCTCGGTTTCCCGGTCTCGGGGGCGCACGAACAACACATAGGGCTCGTCCGGATGCGAGGGATCGAGGACGGCGACGGCGTCCGGCTCCCCAAACCCGGTGAGGTACCAGAAGTCCGAGTTCTGGCGGAAAGGGTGGTGAACGTCATCGTTGCGGACCGTTTCAGTGGCCGCCGCGATGATCGCAATCTCGCCGCCGATCCGATCCATGAAATCGGCCCGACGCGTGGCAAAGAACGTCTGGTCGGTCATAGGGGGAGGTTAGTGGTGGGCCGGGTACGAGCCCTATCCGATGGCACCCTCGACGAGGGTGCCGATGTAGTAGGCGATGAAACCACCGATACCTGCGATGACGAGGTTCTCCAGGCCGGACCTGATGGGGTGTGTGCGGGTGACGACCGTCTTGGCCGCTCCGACCGCGAAGAGGCCGACCGCCGTGAGCGCCGTAGAAATCGCCAAGGCGGCCGAAATGCCGATGCCAAACAAGAACGGAATCGTCGGCGGCAGCGCACCGGCCAGGAACAAGAGGCCGGACAAGAACATGGCCGTGTAGGGGGAGCGTCGTTCGGTATCGACGATGCCGAACTCGAGGACCTTCATCGAGTTCAGCAGGACTTCGTCGTCCCGACTGAAAGCGTCGACGACGTTCTCGAGGTCGTCCGCGGCGATTCCGATCTCGGTGAACATGGCATGCAGCTGGTCGACCTCGGAGTTGCGGTGGTGCTCTATGTGCTCGCGCTCGAGCTGGATCTCGCGCTCAAAGACCTCTTCCTGGCTGCGGGTCGCCAAGTACTCGCCTGCGGCCATCGAAATCGCCCCGGCAATGCCGCCCGCGATTGCCGCCAACACGATTTGTTCCCGGTTCAGCCCGCCGCCGACTACGCCGGCGATGAGCAGGAAGACGGAAACCAGGCCGTCGTTGACGCCGAGGATGATGTCTCGCATATATGGCCGCGACTCACCAACGTGCGGCTCGTAGGGGACGGCTTGTGGACGACGGTCGGATTTAACCATTAGCCCTCCATTTTACCGCAGCACGCGACCCGCCACGGGGGAGAGGCTCCTCAGCCGCTACCTGTGCTCGAGGAGGAACATCCGGGGGTGGCGCTGGCTGCGGGCGACATACCCGTCGTAGCCGGGCCACATCGCGACGAACTGCGGCCACAGCGCGCGATGCTCCGCCGGATCCGCCGGCCGAGCAGTCACCTCGATGGCGGGGTCCACGACCTGCCAGGTTGCCCGTGGTTGCGCCTCCAGGTTGGCGACCCAGGACGGACGATTCCGGCCGCCGAAGTTGGTGCCGACGACGGCGGCAACCGCATTTGGCGGGACGACGTAGAGCAGCGGAGTGGTACGGAGCTGTCCGGTCCGGCGTCCCACTGTGGTCAGATAGCCCAGCGGTAGGCCGGTGGCGAATGTCGAAATCGACACCGACCGACCCTGCATCCGTTGGTCGATCGGCGTCAGCACGTGGCGGCCGATGGGGGCGAACCACCGCTTGGTGCCGGCCCACCTCACGGCTCTGAGGTACGGATTCATGCCCTAGCCGGTCCGGAAGGCGTCGATTGCCGGAAGGAGCAACTCCCCGAGGAGTCGATCCCGCTCCGATGCGTCCGAGATGACGAGTATCACCGAAGTTTCCGGGCCGAGGTCCAGTGCGGCCATGTCGATCGAGAATCCCTCGGCCTCGCCGCGATAGAGCTGCCACGTACCGAGCGGGCTCTCCCGGGTGCTGGTGCGGTCCGGGCCCTGTGACATGTTGAACTGATCGGCGAAGAGGTTCACCAGCTCGTCCGGGCCGACAAAAGGAAAGACCTGCTGCAGGATGGCGGTCTGATCGACCGCAGATGCGCCGCGGATGTACGTTCCGGCAGTCAATTCGGTCCAGCCCTCGGGCGCGACACCGCTGACCGTGGTGCCCAGGACGTCAGCGGTGAAGGGGATCAGCGCCAGCGGCGGAGGCGGCTCACCGGCGATCTTGAAGTCGATCCCCGCCATATCGGCAACACAACCCGTGTCGACCGCCGCTGTCGGGTCGTTGTAGAACGCAAACACGAGGCTCAACGGGCAGTCGCCGGAGATGCTGGTACCGTGCCCCAGCCCGGGGAACTCGACGAACGACGCACTACTGAGGTAGGCGGCGGCCGAGGCGCCCCAAGCGGGGGGAGTGATCGGATCGTATTCGCCGGCTAGAACCAGCGTTGGGATGTCGGATGTCACCGGCTCGTTCTCGACGGCACCCGCCGATCCCGCCGGCCAGACATCACACGCCGCGATCATGAAGTCGCCGAGGTTGGACGATCCGTCGAATGAGTCGGCGATGTGGTCGAAGCCGATGAGCCCTGCCGCGATATCGCCGGGCGTTGTGAAAGCGACTTCCTCGTGGCACTGCACCGAGAGGTGCATGCCTAGTGCAAGGTAGTTGGCGTTGGCGAGCGTGTTGGAGGTGAGCAGCGTCAGCGTCGACGTTTCCCCGGATTCCAATTCCTCGATGAGTTGGGGCAGCAGGGGGATCACCTGATCGGAGTACAAGCCCTGGAAGACCGTGCCGAGAACCCATTCGCCGTCAAAGAGAACGTCCCACGATCCGCCGGCGAGGAAATCGGGAACCGACGCCCGGGTCGGGTCTGCTTCGAACTTGTCTACCAGCCTGAAGAGCCGCTCTTCGAGGTCGCCATAGTGATCGGCACAGTCGGCATCGAGGCGACAGCCCTCCCACAGCTGGTTCAGCGCCCTGTCGAAGTTCGCCGGGCCCTCCGAGATCAGGTCCACGTCAGGCGAATAGGTGGAGTCGAGAACGACGCTGCGAATCCCCTCTGGATGGTCCCGCATGACGGTTTCGGCCAGTCGGGTGCCGTAGGAGATGCCGAGCAGGTTCACCTCATCGAGGCCGAGCGCCATCCGGAGATCGGCGACGTCGGCGGCGTTTTCTCGGGAGTTGTACTGGGCGAGGTCCACTCCCTGCGCGGTCAGCCGATCGCGGCACTCTTCGATGGCCCGGAGTTCAGAGGAGCGCTCCTCCTCTGGTGTCATGGCGACGTCGAGAACACTGAAGGCCCACTCCCGTTCCTCAGGACAATCGAGCGATGGTGTCGAGAATCCCACTCCCCGCTGATCGAACAGAATCAGGTCGCGGTCGTCGAGCAGCGGTTGCCATGCCTGACTGAAGGTGAACTGGAGGGGGCCGAGCGTCGATCCGCCGGGACCCCCGTCGAGAAAGAGGATTGGGTCGTCGGGGGCCTCGGGATTGGCGCTCTCGAAGAGAGCCACATGGATCCGCACCTCACGGCCGTTGTCCGGGTTCTGCCGATCCTCGGGCACGGTCAGCCAACCGCACTCGAAGTCAACGTCGGCTACGAGAGCGAACTCGCAGCGGGCGGAATCGAATTCGGCCGTGTACCCGGGCAGGACTCCACCGGGCGCCGCCGTCGTGGTCGGTGCCAACGTGGTAATCGGAGGGCGCGCCGTCGTGATCGGCGGCGCCGCCACCGGCTCGGGCTGGTTGGTGAAGATGTAGAAGGCGAGTGCCGCCAGCACCGCCACTGCGGTCAGCACCCCGGCGATGATGGCGGCGCGGTTCGGGTCCGGCTCGACATCGAACGGTGACACCGGCTGCGACTCCGGTGCCGGGTAGAACGAATCCGGCGATCGCTCGGGTGGCGCCGGATACGGCGTTGGTGCCGGGGATTGATACGGTTCTGGACTGTCGGGGGGAGGGTTGGTCGTCATCTTTTCAACAAGGGTAAGTGGATCAGGTTGTATCGGTAATCACTCGCCGCGACTTCAGGCAATGGTTGAGCTGTCGAACCGAGCGACCAGACCGATCCGGCCGGTCCGGTCGGACGGTCCGACACTATCGTGACTTCATCGACCGGCGTATTTCGTTCTCGCGGCGTCGGTCGATAAGGAGAATCAACGCTCCGGCGGCCATGAAGGCCACCCCGAAGCCAAACAGATGAAAGAGCTGAATCCCGGTCACGGGTAGGACGTCAGAATCGAACACCAGCGGGTAGTCGGCGCTGAGATCGGCACCGGCGGCTGCGTCCAAAGTGAGCACTATGGACTCTGGGCCGAGTCTCACGTATGGCGCCGGCGGGTCCCCGATGGTGATCGTGAACGCACCGTACGGGAGGCCCGTCACGAGGTAGTGACCTGAGGCGTCTGTCGTTGTGGTGCCGAAGTTGATGTCATCTGCGGTTCCCGCGATGCCATCGGATCCGAACCACACGACCGTCAACTTCACGTCGCCGATGCCGGGCTCCATGTTTCCGTCGTCCATCGAGTTCTGCGTGCCGTCTCCATCGACGTCATGCCACACCGTGTCGCCTATGACGCCCGAGCCGATGTAGCCGAACTCGGTATGGAGAGCCGATCCGGATTCGACGGAGCCGGAGAACGTCGAGTCATAGCCGCCGTCGCCATCGAATGTCGCCACGTCCAACCCCGGCGGCAGGGTGGCCGTAACAACGTCGAGGCGATAGTCGCCGGGGGACAGTCCGGTGAAAAGGAAGCCGCCCGCGGCGTTGGTGGTGGTAGTGGCGACGAAACTGCCGGACCCGTCGAAGAGGTCAATGGTCACCCCGCCGATTCCGGGCTCGGCGGTATCACGCACGCCGTCGCCGTCGATATCGAACCACACCAGATCGCCGATCTCGACGGGGTACACCACGCCGGCGTCACCAGCATCGACATTGGATACGCCGGGATCGACGGCGACCATCTGGGTGAACCCGGCACCGTCGACGTCGGAGTCGGTCGCCGGATCCGACC
>CAMYJM010000099.1 GCA_947258635.1 uncultured Acidimicrobiaceae bacterium | reverse complement strand
CGTCGGCTTACGATTACCGCGATGTCTTCGACCCAGGTGGCCTTGCCGCCAGCCGACGAGCAGCGGCGTCGCGGCCTGCGCATCATGCGTTCGGTGGCCACCGGCCTGCTGATACTGGCCGCAGTGGTATTCATCTGGACCCTGCGGTTCGCTCCGGCGGCCACTTGGGTCGGCTACGTGCGGGCCGCCTCCGAAGCCGCCATGGTCGGAGCGATCGCCGACTGGTTCGCCGTCACGGCTATCTTCAAGCATCCGCTGGGCATACCGATTCCGCACACCGCGCTGATTCCGAAAGGCAAGGATGCCATCGGCCGCGGGCTCGGCGAGTTCATCCGCGGCAATTTTCTCGCCCCGGGGGAGGTGGCGGAGCGTATCCGCGAGGCGCACCCTGCGGCCCGGCTCGGGACATGGCTCGGCCAAGCGGCCAACGCCGCCGGAGTCGCCACCCAGTTGGCGACGGTGACGCGGACAACCGTTGAGCTCCTCAAGGACGACGAGGTGCAGGACTCCATCGAGTCGATCGTTGCGTCCCGAGTCCGGGCCATACCGCTCGCTCCCCTGCTCGGCGGCGCCATCGACCACGTGATGGCCGAAGGGCGCCACCACGTCCTTGTCGACGGTGCTCTCGCCGGGCTCGGCAAGGCCGTCATCGACAAACGTGAGGTGCTGCGCTCCCGCCTCGCTCGGGAGTCGCCCTGGTGGGTACCGGAGGCGGTGGACGATGCCGTGTTTCGCCGCATCCTCGATGGGCTCCAGTCCTTCATCTCCGACCTGCGCGCCAACCCCGATCACGAGATGCGGCGCCACCTCGACGCCCGGGCTACCGAGCTGGCAGAGCGGATGCGCCACTCACCGGAACTGGGGCGCCGCGTCGATGAGCTGAAAGAGGAGCTGCTCAACCACCCCGAGTTCCGGGAGTGGGCGGCCGGCCTGTGGGCGCAGCTCAAGACTGATTTGCTCCACGCGCTCGAACGCCCCGAGAGCGCGGCCCGACAACGTATCGAGCAGATGATCGTGGATCTGGCCGGGCGACTGCGCACCGACGCCGATCTGCAGCACACCGTCGATCGATGGCTCGCCGACACTGCCGAGCGGACCCTTGCCGAGTCGGGTGATGAGATCGTGGGGCTGGTGTCCGGTACCGTGGACCGCTGGGATGCCAAAGAGACATCGTCGCGCATCGAGCTGCTCGTCGGCCGGGACCTGCAATACATCCGGATCAACGGAACTCTCGTCGGCGCGCTGGTCGGGCTACTGATTCACACGGTCTCGCAGTCCTTCGCCCAATGAGCCGCGTCCCACTCCGCTACTCGCACGAGTATTGGACGTCGGCGGCGTCGGCGCAGGAGTCTGTTCCCGTCTGTCCTCTGACCCGATCGATTGCCCTACCACCCGCCAGAGTGTCGTTGTGCGGGCCGCCGAGCAGCAGGTCGTTGCTGCCGCCCCCGTTGATCGTGTCGCGGCCACGCTGACCCATGAGCACGTCCTTGGCGGCACCTCCGTAGATGCGGTCGGCTTTGGGACCGCCAAAGATCGCGTCGCGACCCGCGGAGCCATAGAGGCGGTCGGCGCCGCCGCCACCGAATATCACGTCGTCACCGCCCCCGCCAACGATGCGGTCGTTGCCGTCATCGCCGCAGATGATGTCGTTGCCGCCCCTACCCTTGATGACGTCATTGCCGGCCAGGCCGACGATCACATCTGCGAGGGGCGTGCCGACCAACACGTCGGCTCCCGGCGTCCCGACGAGCGTCGCCAGATGGCCGTTGCAGGTGGGTTGATTGATCACAACGTCCGGCAGGTCTCCGTCGCTCATCGGTCGCATGCCCAATTCGAGATTGCTGCGGGGGACACGCTGGTTGTCCTTGTCGCAGGCATACTTCATAGTCCATGGGTCCACGACCTCGCAGCGGAAGTCGTCCTCGGGGAACTTCAGATTGAACCCGGGGGCGATGTAATGCTCGACCGCGTTGGGCGCATCGGAGTTCACGATGCCGGCACCAAACGGGTCTGTGTAGAAGGTACCGGTGTCCAGCGCGTAAGCTGCCCGGATCTCCATCCGGCGCAACTGCAGCGTTCGGCGGGTCTCGGTTTGCCTGCGGTCCGCCGAATGCAACTCGACGGATCGACAGTTCTGCGTCGGACAGAACGAATACGGATCACGGATATCGAGAGTGTGGTTGAGCACCAGCCCGAGATTCGTCGTGTTGCTCGTCGGCACGGTCCGCCACTGTTCATAGTGCCCACTGTCGGGCTCACGGCGTAGGCGGCGGAAGGCGTCAGTAGCCACACGCACCGCCTCCATGCTGTAGCCGCAGTTGGAGCCGGTGAGAGTGGATCGATCCTTGGCGCTGATAGCGGCGCCAAAGTCGGCCTTGAACGAAGTCCGCAGCTTTTCGTTGCCGGCGCCGTCGTACACCGTCACGTACATCGTGTGGAACCGGGTACAGACCCGACGCCGGCCGGCAGTATTGGCGTGTTCGACCAGGCGGACGTAATGCCCGCCGTAGGTGAAGATGAACTCCTTGAAGCCGACATCGGGCTCGGTCTGGGAAGCTTTGGCCGCCACATACTGATAGGGCACCTTGGGGCTGCCGGGAATCAGCGAAGGATTGGAACCATGATCGTGACCGAAGTAGCACCAGTAGGTGGGATCGATCTGAGGATGCCACGTTCCGTAGGTTGCACCGTCCGGGCCCACCGTGCTGTATGAGTCGTGGAGCCATTGCGGGCACAGGGTGTTCGGTTCAATGAAGGGCCTTCCAGCCGGCACCAGCGGGTCCGGCGTCGACGCACCATTCTCCTCAGCGAACAGCACGAGGTAGTTGCGCACATAGTCGGCGCCGGTTGCGGGGCCCCCCAGCGCATGGTCGCCTCGCGGTAGCGCCTTCTTGTAGACGGGATAGCTCCGGCCTTCGACAACCACCTGACCGGAACGCCTCCACGATGCCAGCCAATTCGGCTTGGACTTGTCGGAGCGCCAAACGATCGCCGCCAAGGCAGGCCGATCGAGCTTGAAGTTCAGCCAGGGGTCGCGAGTGATGTTGCTCCAATTACGCGGCGGGCTCAGAACGTCCCAGCCGAGGTAGGTCCCGGCGTCTCCGACCAGGACTGCATTGAACGGATCGGCGTCGACGTCGGTTCCGGGGGCGAAACTGCGCGGCTGATACCGAATGCGCTCGGTCGACCTGAAGAGTTTGCCGTTGCTGAGCTCGAGGCTGTGATAGCGAGTCAGCAGCGCGGTATCCGGCGCTCCGTCATGGGCAGGAATGTCAGAGTCGAGTGCGCCGGCGGGTACCCCCGGTATGGTCAGCAATGCCAAACACAGAATCGCAACCGCAACCGGGCGACCCCTCGAACTCACACCCACCATCGACATCTCCCTCGGCAATCTCACTGCGATCGGTAATATTTGCGACCACTTTCTGTGGGCAACCATAACCGAAGATGTGAGGGTGGCAAGCGGGAACCCGTGCCGAGCTATCGTCCTGCCGTCCGGCGGACATCCGGGCAGATGGGCCTGAGGCGTGTTCCGCAATCTCGATAAGCGACTGACAACGATCCTGCTGATCGTCTTCGTCCAGATGGTCGGGGCCGCGCTGATCCTCCCGATCTTGCCCCTGTACGCCCAAGGCGAGTTCGGGTTGTCACCCCAGGCCATCACGCTGCTGGCGGCGTCGTTCTTCGCCGCCCAGTTCGTGGCGGGCCCCTATCTCGGCCGGCTGTCGGACCGTTTCGGCAGGGTTCCGGTCCTGATCATCAGCCAGATCGGCACAGTCATCGCCTTCATCGCACTCGGGACGGCGCAGGCCGCTTGGGTTCTATACGCCGCCAGGATCTTCGACGGGATCACCGGTGGCAACATCATCGTCGCCCAGGCCTACGTTACCGATGTGACCCCTGCCGACAAGAGGTCGGAAGCTCTCGGCTTGATCTTCGCCGCATTCGGTGTGAGCTTCTTCGTTGGCCCGGCGCTCGGCGGGCTGGCGGCTCAGGCATTCGGCCCCCGAGTGCCGTACATCCTGGCGGGGGTAGCAGCTCTCGCCACCGTGTTCATCACGTGGCGAGTACTCGACGAGAGTGTCGACATCGCAAGCGCCGATCATGCCGGCTCCCGCAAGCCGAAGCTGACTGCGCGGCTCGTACTATCGAGCAGCCCGATCTTGCTGACCCTGACGCTCGGCTTCGTCGGCCAGTGTGTCCTCGGCCTGCTCATTGGAACCTACGCCCTGTTTGGGGAGGCCGTCCTCTTCTCGACATGGGAGCCGGATTCGGTCGGCTTCGGAGTCGGCCTGATTCTCGCCGTGGTTGGGTTGAGCCAATTGTTCACGCAGTCTGTGTTGCTGCGACCTGCCCTGCGGCGATTCGGCGAGCTCCGCCTCATCGAAGTCGGGATCATGTTGCGAGCGGCCGGGATGATCCTGATCTCGATCACCTCCTCCCCGTGGCTCTCGGCGGCCGGCACTGCCATGTTCGCCGCCGGCGGTGGCCTCACCGTGCCCCCGACGCAGTCGACCGCGACCAAGGCGGTGCCCGGTAACCTGCGCGGCGGTATCCTCGGCCTGTACCAGTCACTGGCTTCCCTGGGCACGATCATCGCCACAGCGATCGGTGGCGTTCTCTTCGCGATTGATCCCTTCCAGCCGCTGCGGGTGGCCGCACTGCTTGCTCTGGGCGCGCTGCTGCCGGCCGTCGGTTTGCGCCGCAGCTTCCGGTCGATTCCTGAGAACGCCTAGTGACTCGACTATCGGCCGTGCGGCGGCCATAGTTATAAGAGCCTGGATCGGAACTTTCCAATCGACCCGGGGTCAAAGAGTGAGCCGATACGCTCATACGTCAATCGAGAGGAAACCTATCTGCCATGGCGTCGATCGAAACAATCGAAGGTGTGGGGCCCGCCTACGCCAAGAAGCTGCGCGCTGCCGGGATTCGCAGCTGTGAAGCACTACTGAAGCGGGGCGCCACCAAGAAAGGTCGCGACGAGGTCGCCGCCGCCACCGGATTCAGCACCGGAACCATCCTGGAGTGGGTGAATCGTTCCGACTTGATGCGCATCAAGGGTGTTGGGTCGGAGTACTCGGATCTGCTCGAGGCCGCCGGCGTCGACACCGTCAAGGAATTGCGCAATCGTAACGCCGCCAACCTCACCGCCAAGATGGTCGAGGTGAACGACGCTGCAGTCAAGAAGACCAAGAAGTCGATCGTACGGCAGGTGCCGGCGCAATCGATGGTGGAGCGCTGGGTAGACCACGCCAAGACGCTCCCTCCGGTCATCACCTACTGACAAGCAATCGACTCAGTATTCGTCGGGGCTCCGAGTGGGGCCCCGACGACGCGCCCGCTACGGAACCGGGAAGGCAACCAGGGGTTGGGCCGTTGACAACTCAGAAGCCGTTGCAGCTACCTTGACGGCGAACTGGAGGATGCAGATGACCGAAATCAACCTGGCCCTCTTTCTCCTGCGCGTGTGGATCGGCATCGTGATGCTGGCCCATGGCGTCAAACACCTTCAAGGACGCGAGAAGACCACGAACTGGCTCGAGAGCATCGGCTATCGCAACGCCCCGCTGCAATGGTTCGCCATGTCGGCAACCGAGATCGGGGTGGGCATACTCCTGATCGCCGGTCTGCTCACCTCACTGGCCGCGGCCGGTACCGCGGCGATCATGGTGGTCGCCTATCTCACAGTGCACCACACGGCAGGTTTCTGGGTTACCGCGCGGCCCGACGAGGGATGGGAGTACGTGGCGACGCTGCTCGTCGGAACCTTCGCGCTTGGTCTGTTGGGGCCCGGCGAATGGTCCATCGATGGGGTGATCGACCTCGCGGAAGACCTCGATGGCTGGCTGGGACTCGCGATCGTCGCTGGCGGTGGGTTGAGTGGTGCCGGCCAGGTTGCCGCGTTCTTCAAGCCACCAAAGGGCTGACGTGCAGCTCAACGAGATAGCAGCCACCTCACTGGCGGTGGGCGCCACCCGGAGTCGCAAGGCCAAGACATCTCAGCTCGCAGCAGTCCTCAGCCAGCTAGCCGGCGATGAGGTGGCCGTTGGTGTTTCCTATCTCTCGGGCCGCCTCCCCCAGGGAAAGCTGGGAGTGGGCTTTGCGGCCATCCGGGACGTCGACCGGCAACCTGCGACCAGCCCGACACTGAGCCTCCTCGATGTGGACAGGACCTTGGGTGAGATCGAAGCCACCCGCGGCGCCGGCTCCCGCGCCCGCCGGGCCGAACTGCTCGACGAACTGATGGGAGCCGCCACCGCCGACGAACACCAGTTGCTTTTCGGGCTCCTCGGAGGCGGCCTGCGTCAGGGAGCTCTCGACGGGGTGATGGCCGACGCCATCGCCACGGCCTTCGGTGTCCCCCGCGAAGCCGTCCGTCGTGCCGCGATGCTATCGGGGAAACTGGCCGCTGTGGCCCAGGGCCTGGCCACCGACGGTGCGGAAGCCCTCGCCCGGTTTGGGCTCGAGGTGGGCACTGCGGTGCAGCCCATGCTGGCCTCGACGGCGGAGTCGGCCACGGCGGCCGTTGCGGGCTTCGAAGAGGCCTACGTGGAATGGAAGGTGGACGGGGCCCGTTTGCAGATCCACCGCGAGGGCGATTCGATCGAGGTGTTCACGCGGAGTCTGCGTCGGGTGACATCTCAGGTCGGTGACATCGTGGAAGCCGCCCGGGCGATCGCCTCGGCTTCCTTCATCCTCGACGCCGAGGCCATCAGCCTCCGGCCCGACGGGGCTCCCGAGCCGTTCCAGGTGACGATGCAGCGATTCGGGCGTCACGCCGAGACGGCCCACCAGCTCGATCTCTTCGTATTCGATGCGCTGCGCCTCGACGAGGACCTCATCGACATGGCACTGCGCCAGCGCGTCTCCCGAATCGAGTCGGCCGTTGCGGAGCGACTGGTGATTCCCCGAATCCTCACATCGGATCCCGTCGCGGCCGAGGAGTTCGCCGCGGCGACGCTGCGCCAGGGTCACGAGGGGGTGATGGTCAAAGACGCCGATTCTCTCTACACGGCAGGCCGCAGGGGATCGGCGTGGCTCAAGGTGAAACCGGCCCACACCCTCGATCTCGTCGTACTCGCCGTCGAGTGGGGTTCGGGGCGCCGCCAGGGCCGGTTGTCCAATATCCATCTCGGAGCCCGCGCCGGAGAGCAGTTCGTGATGCTGGGAAAGACCTTCAAAGGAATGACTGACGAGATGCTCGCCTGGCAGACGGAGCGGTTCCTCGAGTTGGAGACCCACCGGGAGGGCCACGTGGTCTACGTTCGGCCCGAGCAGGTGGTGGAAATCGCCTTCGACGGGGTGCAGCGCTCCAGCCGATACCCTGGAGGCGTGGCACTGCGGTTCGCCCGCGTCAAGGCCTATCGCGACGACAAGCGACCCGGGGAGATCGACTCTCTCGAGACGGTTCGCTCTTACCTGGCGAGCTAGGTGTACTGTCCCGCGAGGTTGTTGACACACCCTCAACCGTCGGCAAGCTCGATTGAGCAACTCAGTCACGAGCTGGGGCCTGTCGGCAGCCACTCAACGTGGTATTGCGAGTGCGCGGGATTGCTACACATGAGCGAACCGGAGTGCGCGAGATCGCTCTCGGCCGTGAGCGATCTGGGCGCGAGTCGAGCCACCGCGCCATGGCTCCACCCGGAGGGGGGAGACCGGCCCGCAGGGCCAGAGGGGGGCGCCACCTCGATGTGGTTCCCGGCTACAGGGCTCTGTCGCCCCC